>CAZTKW010000060.1:0-11385 GCA_964614315.1 uncultured Pirellulales bacterium | reverse complement strand
AAAACATGCCGTTGATGGTAAAGCCCCTTCGGCTGGCATCTTCGGCGAGTATTTAGTCATTGGTAGTTAGTATTTAGTTAGCGGAAATAAAATGTCAACATTTTTGGTGCTTAAGGAGCTTTTGTAAAGCGTTTCCTCTTAAGCTGTATTAATCAGTCTGAGGTTTTTTCGGTTTTTTTCCTTCCAGACGAAGCGTTACCAATAACCCGGCAACAAAACCAAACAAAAAAGTCAGCATTAACAAAAAGGCTCTGGGCATACTGACCCTGACAAAAAGAAATTTTGTTTCAACAGACTGAGTGTTCTGCAAAATTACTATCAGAACCAACAGTATTACAACCGCTATCGTTATCGTCTTAAAGTTTTTCATACTAAGCCTTTCCATGTTATATCCTCAAAAAATATCGGCCTTTTTTATTATACACGGCCGCCGCCTTTCTTTAACCTGATCATAATGTCATGCCCACCCAATCTTAACTAACAGCCAGACTCAAACCTGTATTTGCCCCGGCTCGCGAATCAGGAGCATTCTACCGGTTCGGGGGCTATGCGTCAACCATAGTGCAGTGGATAGAAAGAGGCGATTCGGGTCAAAACCACAGGGGTTAAAGAAAAGGTGGCGATGAGGCCGACAATATTAGTACAGGAGTGATATAGGCATATGGAAATAATACCCAATGGCAACAAAAAGACCCGGACGGCTACGATTGCCGAATATGCGGCCATTAGAGGCGTCGGCGTGAGTGAAGTCGAGAACCAGGTCAAGGAAAAGCGTATAACGACCCTGAGGCAAAAGGGTAAGACGGTCATCGATGTCGATGCATCTGAAAAACAAAAAGAAAGAAAGGTCGAGGAGAACCAGGGGCCATCACGAGAAGTTCTTCTGCGTACACTTTTGATGAAAGCGGAAGAGTCGGCACGAAAAAACGAGATGTCGCGTAAAAGATGGCAATTTCTTTGCCTTGGGCTGCTGGTGCTTTTCATCGGGGCTCTTTTTACGGCTATTTCTGTTTATATGGGCGCCGATGTGCAGAACTGGGACCAGAGCCGGCTTTATACGGCCAATTACACTCTTAGAGAGCAATTAGATTTGGCCAATACGAGAGTTATGGCACTTAGCCGGCAGGTCGGGCAGCTTGAAAGCCAGAATGCCCAACTCGGCGTCGGAAATTCCAATCTCAGGGCGCAAAATGTTTCGCTTTCCAATAATGTCGAACCATCCGGGGGAACGACAGAGGACGACAAGGCGGGATATGCCGAAGTGACAGCGGCGGCGGCGGAAAAGAAGCAGGAATTAACACAAAAGGTATCACGAGAGCAAAGCAGGCTCGATTCCATTGCAAAAGGGACTTATCCTCAGGATATGACGAGGAAGGAACTTGTGGCCAGTCTCGGGGAGCCTGACCGGGTTTACATGGGCAAGGGATACGAGCAATTGGTTTATTTCAATCGGTCGCCGTGCCGATTCTGGTTTAAGAACGGACCTTTTTATTCAGTGAGTGACTAAGAGCCTATCCGAATAACCAGTTCTATCCCCAAGGGAAGCCCGAAGCCTGTGTTGTCGGCCAAAAACGTTCTCAACGTGGAGTAAACCACGTCTCCGAGCATTTTCGGCCTGCCGCCTTGGCCTGGGACTTTTCGCTCGGCCTCATAACGACCCGGTTATTTGGATAAACTCTAAGAGTGGTGACAGCCGCAGGGCATTTCAAGTTGTTTTATCTTTCCTATTATAAATGACCCCAGAGTGAACGGGCGCAGCTAAGGCAGTGACATTTGGGGCGTGTCAGACAAATGCGGCGATGAACAGCAGTAGTATGCTGATGACGAGGCCGGTGAAGGTGATTTTGGACCATTTCAGGTACCTTGCGTAGTCGGGGTGGCTTTCTTCAAATTCATAATAATATTCGTCGAGGTCACTGTCATCTTTCGGGCGGAGGCGTATTCTGACAATAATTGAAGCGACGAGTGAGATTAAAAGGAGCGGGCCTGCAATAATGTAAAGAATAGTATCCATATGGCTATCAATAAAGTATAATATCGGCAAAAAGTCAAAGGTGAAGAATAAAACGGCGTTATTCCGGGGAATCGATGAAAGTCGGTATTATAAGCGATACTCATAACAACCGTGGAAACATTCTTAAGGCAATAAGTATTTTCAACGAGCAAAAGGCCGGCTGGGTGTTGCATGCCGGGGATATGGCTTCTGCGGCGATGGCAGGTGAGTTTGCGGCTCTTGAGGGCGCTAAGTTAATATATGTTTCGGGCAATTGTGATATCGACAGGGTTATGATGCAGAGAACGATAGAAGATTTGGGGGGTGAGTATTACGACCCGAGCTATGACGGCGAGATAGAAGGTAAGCGAATATTTATGACACATAAGCCAGATGTTATGGAGGCTGCGGCGGGGAGCGGCAAATATGATCTGGTTGTTTTCGGTCATACTCATAAACGGGACGTTCATAAGGTTGGAGAGACTTTAGTTGTTAATCCGGGGAAGGCAAGGAGCGGACTGCTCGGTGAGTCGAGTGTGGTTGTGGTTGAGCTGGATGATATGAGCTATGAAGTGATTGGATTATGAAGGGGTTTATTTAACAAAGTTTTAGAGGGTAATGTGATGGCTACGAAAAAATTCCGGATATTGGCGGCAGTATTGGCAATGTGTCTTGTAGGGATTTGGGGGGTGCAGAGTTTTGCACAATTGACCGACAGACAATTGTCATTGAATGAAATAAATTCGGTTTATGTTTTTATACAGGGCTTTACTGGAGAGACGGAAAAGGCGGGTTTGCAAAAGGCGCCTATACAGGATTATGTGGAGGCGAAACTAAAAGGGGCGGGTATTAAGAGCGTTTCGGAAGAGGAAGGTAATGCGATTCCGGGGCGGCCGGTGCTTTATGTGAATATCAGCGCACGCAAGAGAGAAAACAGGGCGGTTTTTGTTTATCATATAGACGTCGGGCTTCTTCAGGAAACGGCACTGGTGAGGGACCAGAGTATACATTGTATGAGTACTACGTGGAACCGCGGGAGCCTGGGACATTGTTCTTCGAAGAGCCTGGCAAAGTCTATCCGAGAGACGGTGGGGTACATGATGGATAAATTTGTGAACGACCATAAAACAGCCAACCCGGAGTAGTGAGCAGGACAATATCGGTTTGCTGCGGCAGGGCTGAATTTGAATATTATCAGGGAGGTATTTGAAATGGGACGAAGATACAGGATTATAAGTGCGATAGTTTTTTTTGCGGCGGTTGTTATCTTTACGGCGGGCTGCCAGGAGGAACGAAAAGTCTGTGAGGGGGCCTTACTGGTGGGGGCATTGCCCATCATTGATGCCGGCGGGTATGTTAGTTTGCAGGCTGCGATAGACGCTCTGCCGGATGATGGAGGCGTAGTACGGGTGCCGCCGGGGACGTTTGAAATCAACAAGCCGTTGAAGGTTATCAATTCTGACGTGCTAATCGAAGGGGCGGGTACGGCGACGCATATCAAGAACGTCAACACTCAGGGCAAGTCGGCGATGATAATCGAGCCGGTGAATTATAAAGCCGGGACGGAAGTGAGCAATGAGAAGGCAATCTGGCGGGTGCGGCTGGCGAACTTTAGGATAACGGGGAATGAAAAAAGCGGTCATGGAATCGAGGCCAATTTTGTCAACGAGATATTCGTAGACGGGGTAACGAGCAGCTACCACGGCGGCGACGGGATTAAACTTTATCAATGTTATGAAGACCCGCGGATTTGTGATTCTCTGATGACTTACAATAAGGAGACGGGGCTTGACCTTACAGGTTGTCATGATATTGTGGTATCTTCGAACCAGTTTGAGGAAAACCAGGACGCCTTACGTTGCATCGACGGATATAACCTTTGTATGACGGGCAATAACCTGGACGACCATCTCGGGGACGGGGTTGTGATTGAAAACACTTACGGTTCGGTAGTTTCGGGTAATATGATAGAGGAGTGCAAGGGGACAGCGATTGTGTTAGGGAGGGACTGCTACGGTATAACGCTAAGCGCCAATGTCATAGCACACAACGGGACCGGGGGAATCGACCTTCGTGATGCTCACGGATGTGCGGTGAGCGCCAATACGTTCACGATTGTGCGTCAAGGGGCTTTGACTATCGGTCCGGAGAGCGGGCGAATCACGGTTACGGGGAACAGTTTTTCGGACAGCTATATCGGCGGAGGGCGGTTAAAACGGCAAGGTCAAATAGACGGTAGAGGATACTGGTCGGGCAGGGACAAAGCAGCAGCGGGTATGGTTCTTGAGAGCACCAGCGATATTACGGTAGTCGGTAATATGTTTTCAGGTGTTCGGCCGAAAGCACTGATGATAGAGGGTGAGCCGAGCAAGCGCGTGCTTTTTACAAACAATGTGCTCACGGACGCTGAAAGCGACCATTCGGAGCTGGATTCATCTTCGCTGGTTAAAGATAACCTTGAACCGGCGGAATGAAAGCGAATCAGCCGCTTGACACAGAGAGCAGGCCGGATTATTATTTGCGGCGGAGATAATTTGCTTTTGGAGTGAATACAATGGCCGATACAAAAAAGAGCTGGGAAAAGCGGCTTGTAGGCGAGCCGGACGCCCTGGCGGTTGATTTCGTGGAATCGCTGTCGTATGACAAGCGGCTTTATAAATATGACATAGCCGGTTCAATCGCTCATGCGCAGATGCTGGCCGAGAAGAGGCTTATCAGCAAGGCGGAATTCAAACAAATCAAAGAAGGTCTGCTGGAGATATCGGAGAGGATTGCAGAAGGTAAGTTCAAGTTCGATAAAAAATATGAAGATATTCATATGGCGATAGAAGCTGCTCTGATAAAGGAAATCGGCGAGGCGGGCAAGAAGCTTCATACAGGCAGAAGCCGCAACGACCAGGTTGCAACGGATATTCGGCTCTGGATGCGTGATGAGATTGAGATTTTGCAGGGCAGGATAACACAGATGCAAAAGGTGCTGGTTAAATCGGCGGGCAAATATACAGAAGATGTTATGCCTTCATATACGCACATGCAGCGGGCGCAGCCGATAGTTATCGCATCGTATCTATTGAGTTTTGTCGAGCAGCTTGAGCGGGACTTTATTCGGCTTGGAAACTGCAGGGAGCTGTTAGATGTTTGTCCGCTGGGCAGCGGAGCGGCGGCAGGTTCGACGCTGGCAATCGACAGCAAGAGTACGGCGAAGCAGTTAGGGTTTTGCGATATCAGCTACAACAGTATCGATGCGGTCAGCGACAGGGACTTTTGCGCGGAGTTTATTTTCGACTGCGCACTTATCGCAACACATCTATCTCGGCTGTCTGAGGACTGGATAATATATTCAAGCAGCGAATTCGGATTTATCCGGATTGACGACAGTTTCTGTACATCGTCGAGTATGATGCCGCAAAAGCGGAATCCTGATTTGCTCGAATTGATTCGTGCAAAGACGGGCAGGGTTTACGGTTCGCTTACGGCTATGCTGACGCTTTTGAAGGCTCTGCCGAGCGGTTATAATCGCGATTTGCAGGAGGACAAGATTCATATTTTTGGTTCAGCCGACACTGTCGGCGCATCTTTGGATATGGCGTCGGCTATTGTTGCCCATACGAAGTTTAATACGAAGAGGATTGCAGCGGGTCTTGAGGAAGGTTTTCTGGATGCGACGGCTTTGGCGGAGTACCTGGTCGGTAAGGGAATCGCTTTTCGCGAGGCCCACGGTATTGTCGGTTCGCTGGTTGTTTACTGCGAGAAGCAGAACAAGCAATTAGGCGAGCTTGGTTTGGATGAGTTCCAAAAATATTCAGCATTGATCGATGCGGACGTTTATGAATCAACCGGTGCATCGAATGTCGTGAGCAAGTATGTTACAGAAGGTGCGGCCGGGCCGAAACAGGCAAAAGAGCAAATCAGTTACTGGCAGAAGCGGCTGGCAGAGCGATGAGTAATGCCGAAGACCAAATAACCGCATGGTTTGCGAGCCAGAGCAAGCTGGGGGCGGAGGGGTTTCCTATAGGTATCGGGGACGACATGGCAGAGATTCGGCTGGGAGATACATCGATACTTATTACTACGGATATGCTGCTGGACGGCGTGCATTTCGAACTTGAAAAAACGACAATAAAACAGGTTGGTTATAAGGCTATGGCGGTGAGTCTGAGCGATTGTGCGGCGATGGCGACCGAGCCCGTTGCGGCGGTAGTTTCCGTTGCCCTGCCTGCGGGCTTCGGCGAGGAAAAATTGAAAGAACTGCATTGCGGGATAACATCGGCCGGCGATAAATTCGGATGCGCACTTGTCGGCGGAGATATTACAAGCTGGAGAGGTAAAGAGCGGTTTGCGATAAGTGTGGCAATGCTCAGCAAGCGGGCCGACAATAAACCCATAAGAAGGTCGGGGGCAAAGACGGGCGATGTTATCTGCGTTACAGGGACATTGGGCGGAGCAAGATACGGTAAGCATTTGAATTTTGAGCCGCGAGTTTTTGAGGCGATAAAAATTGCGCAGATTGCAAATATCAATTCAATGATTGATATAAGCGACGGGCTCAGCAGTGATTTGAACAGAATCTGCCGACAGAGCAATGTTGGCACCGTTATAGACGCAGAGCGGATTCCAATATCGGAAGAGGCCAAAAGGAGCGATGATGCGCTGGATTCAGCGTTAAATGACGGCGAAGATTTTGAACTTCTTTTTACACTTTGCCAGAAGGAATGTCAGAAGTTGTCAGAGAAATGGAATGAAGGTTTAGCGATTACGCAAATCGGTGAGATTACCGAGGCGGGAAAAATACAGATAAAGATGGCGGATGGTGCAATTAAAGATTTGCAGCCAAAGGGGTACGACCATCTGAAATAATTGATTATTGAATATGGACATTGAAGCTGTTTCCAATTCGCCGGACGAGACTATAGAGATTGGTCGTAAAATCGGCGCACAGTTAAGGGGTGGAGAGGTGTTGGCTGTTTGCGGTGAATTAGGCAGCGGCAAGACCCACCTTATTAAAGGTATTGCGTCGGGTGCCGGTGCCGGAGACAGCAAGCAGGTTAACAGCCCTACGTTTGTTATAGTTAATGAATATCCTGGTCGGCTGGATATTTACCATATAGACGCCTATCGCCTGGATTCGGTGGGTGAATTTGAGATGACGGGTTTTGATGATTACTGCCGAAGTGATTCAGTGGTAATGATAGAATGGGCCGATAAAATTGAATCAGCACTTTGGGGTGTAAATTATCTTCGGATAGAACTTTCTCACGCCGGGCCAACCAAACGCAATATACACATCGAAAATACGCCCGAATATATCGCCTACTGAGGCAGCCGGAAGCGGCAGAGAGACAGAAACACCTTCATAAAGTCCGTCTGATTCCTATATTATCGCTGCTGGTAATTTGGCACTGCGAGTTTTGTTTTTTATACTTTCAGTTGGATACTTAAACAAAGCCCATTGCGAGGTTAATGCAAGTGTTTCTCGGACGTGGGGGTCAGTAAATTTTAAGACTTTTTGGTGTATGAGTGAAGTTATTGAAGTGTTTAAGAAGAATAGTTGAAGATTATTGATTAATTGGGAGGATTTACGACAAGCAGATAACGAGAAGTTAAGTTCTGTTTCAATCAGGACGATAGCTAAAATTAGTATGTATGCAGGTTAGTGTTGTTAGAAACAATATTTTTAACTTAGTAAGAGTGAGGGTAAAAAAATGAAGGCACAAAGTGGATTTACATTAGTTGAAATTCTGATAGTGGTGGTCATTCTTGGTATTCTGGCGGCGATAGTAATCCCGCAGTTTACGAGTGCGAGCGTCGATGCCAAAGAATCAGCCTTGAACAGTGACCTGCAGGCGATGCGTTCACAGATCGAGCTGTATAAGATTCACCACAATGATGAACTGCCGGGAACGCAGGGTGCTGTTACTTTTGTAACGGCAATGACGAGCTTGACCAATCAGGCCGGCGTGGTAGACACCAGCGGCGGTACTGACTCAACATTTAAGTACGGACCTTACATGCGAGAGATTCCCATCAATCCTTTCAATGATTTGAATACGGTCTTGGAGGACGGTACAGCAACAGCTGGAACAGTAGCAGGAAGCGACCTTTATGGCTGGCACTTTGTGAACGCCGGTGCCAACGCCGGACTGTTCCAGGCCGATGATGATGATGCAAATCCGATGGATGCAGCTGATTTTCATACTGGATATTAATTTCGGGAAGATTAATGCCGACACATTAAAGGCGGCAGAGATTAAGAATAACTGGGCTGACCGTGCCGAGGCAAATGCCGATAGCTGGTCAGCCCTTTTAATTGATTATTGCACTACTAACTATGAACTACGAACTACGAACTAAATATAAGGGTTTTTCGCTGGCAGAGGCGATGATGGCAACTATTGTTCTTGGTGTTGCTGCGGCTGGTGTACTTTTGCCTTTTACTACGGGCGCCAGGATGCAGAGCGAAGGTACACGGCTGACATTAGCTTCGAAGCTGGCCGGTGATTTGATGGAGGAGGTTGTAAATACGCCTTTTGGCCAGATAATCGCAAACTATAATTACTCCGAAACAGAGGGACAAATAAAGGACGCAAGTGGAGCGGTGTTTGGCGATTCAAATTATTCCAGATTCAGCAGGGAAGTGAGCAGCGAGTTGATATATGTCGCCCAGCAGGACGGGACGAAGGCCCCTAATTTTATCAAGGTTACAGTTCGGGTTTATTATGATGGGGCGGATACTGCAATTATAAACCGGCTAATAAGTAATTAGTGGTAAATTGACATGGTTTAAGAGGTGTTTAGAGTTTTATGCAGGATATACAAGACAAGAGCGGTTTTACACTGATAGAGCTATTAGTGGCGCTGATGGTTATGAGCATTGTGCTGGCTGCTGTGGCGACACTTGCTTTTGCGATGGGCTCGGCGAATGACGCCAGCGACGATACGAGCCAAAAACAGGCCCAGGTTCGCTATGCGACGCTTAAGCTTTCCGACCTGATAAAAAGCTGTAAGCTTATATGCGGCGCGGCGGACAATGATTTAGCTATCTGGAGGGCCGACGACAATGATGACGGGCAGATTAACCCGACCGAGCTGGTTTATTTAGAGGCCGGTCAGGACAGAAATTACCTACGATTGCTGGATTTTCCATCTGCGTGGAGCTGGCCGGTACTGTTGAGCAGTATTCAAAGCGGGACGGCCAAGGAAGAGCTGAAGCTTATTTTCGAGGAAAGGCAGACCGTGCTGTTGGCAGAATGCAGCAATGTCGAATTTTGTCTGGATAGCGCTGCACCACAGAGCAGGTTTGTGAGTCTTTTATTCGATGTAACTGAAAACGAAGTAGAACATCAGTACCAGATAAATGCCGCTGTTCGCGGGTGGGCGGGACATCTGCTCGATGCGGACGGGGACAGTATTGTTAGTGATGACGATTAACTATGGGCAATAAAAAAGATACAATCAATAGAAAGGGGGCGGCGCTGCTTGTTGTTCTGTTTATCGTTATGGCAATAACGATTCTTTCATTAGGCTTTTTGTCCCGAAGTGATGTTGAGCTAACCTGCGGGGCGAATATGCTGCTTCGAACACAGACGGATTATCTGGCTGAATCCGGTCTTGAGCACGCCAAGGGATTGATACTCAATTCACAGGACGTCAGTTCGGAATACTGGACGGGGGCAACAGGCCAGCAAATAGTCGGCGGGGACGATTATTACGATGTTACAATTGTCCGCGACGACTCGGACCCGACAGAGCGCTGCAGTTATATTATAGATTGTAATTCATACAGGCTGAGAGGCGGAGAACGAGTCGGTCGCAGCAGTTTACGAGCCGAGTTGCGTCTTGACCCTTGTATTACTTTCTGGAGCGGGTCAAGTACGGCTGTCCCGGGGAGTTTGACTGTTAACGGAGACAGCTATTGCGGCGGCACATTAACAAACCGCGGGGCAATCAACGGGGACGTATTCGTCAATGGTTTCAGTGGAAATGCACCTTCCGGTCAGCAGATGACAGTCGGGGATTTATCGCTGGGATGGCCCGGTGTTACGGTTGCGGACTTTACATCTTATTATTCGGTTCAAACGATAGGCGACAGTCTCAGCGGTGCGACGTTTGGTCCGTATGAGCCGGTTAAAGTGTGTTATCACGGCAGCGGTGATGTTGAGTTGGCGGGCAATGTGCAAATCGAGGGTATGCTGGTGGTCGATGGTGATTTAATAATACGCGGAAATGGAAATGTTATCACAGCGGGCAAGAACCTGCCGGGAGTCTTTGTCACCGGCGATTTGAAAGTAGAAGACGGGAGTGAATTAAATATTAACGGTCTTGTCGTTGTTAACGGCCAGGTTCAAGTTAATGCCGGCGCTGTCGGTATGAACATACTCGGCGGACTGTTTACAGGATACGACATAGTGGAAACAGCGGCGGACTCATCCGGCAATGGTAATAATGGTACGGTGTTTGACGAGCCGGGTTGGCAGCCCGGCAGCGGTCAGATAGGCGGCGCTGTTGCGTTTGATAGAATTAACGACAAAATAGAAGATCTGGACGCCGGCAACTATCTGAATGGTTTGTCCGCTGTGACGGTGACAGTCTGGGTGAAATCGGACGTGACAAGTGATGACCGCGGTATTCTGTTCGGGCGTGAGCCAGCGGGCACCGATGATGTTTTGGGTATGCGGTATGACAGATACGGCGCTTTCGGCGGCGGTTCAAGGGTAATTAAGGCTTCAATTAGAACAACTTTGGGCATTACTCAAATCGAAAGCACATCGTATGTCCAAACAACTTCCTGGCAACATCTCGCACTGGTTTGGGAAAGCGGTTCGAGCCTTAAACTTTATATCAACGGACAGCTTAATTTGCTAAGTTACGCCGGCAGTTCCTTATTGGGCACCGTCAGTGGGATTGAGAAACTGACACTCGGCAGGGGCAGCAAGGGCAGATACTGGGACGGACTGGTTGATGACTTCCGCATATACAGCCGTGCGCTTGAGGCGAATGAAATAAGTAACCTTCATCAGCATATTGATGTTTCCGGGGGCCTGCTGCTGCACTGGGAACTTGACGAAGACGGCAACAGTAATAACGTGATAAGCGCTTCGCCGGAAAAAGGAGCAATTCTGGTTTGGCAGTCGGGTGTTGCACAGAAGTGGGGACAGGCAGCAGGCGCGTTTTTTAGAAGTATCGAAAGAAGGTAATCGGGCGTGAACGAATCTGCGATGTATTGCGAATTTCAATTCGGACTATGAATCATCGAAGGCTGGTGCTTATCGGCCTTTATATACCCTAAAAAGAAAATTTCTGAATACTCCAACAGTACTAATTGCATATTCGGTACGGGCGGACATCAAGATGTTTCTGTTATTTTGAATAAGTTAGTTTGACGGTTGTACTGG
>CAZTKW010000059.1:6442-11387 GCA_964614315.1 uncultured Pirellulales bacterium | reverse complement strand
GAGGAAAAAATATCAAAAAAAGGCGAGAAAGTGGTTGTTTTTTATAATTCGGTGTGTTATTATAGGAATTAAGAGCATTATACAATGTGTTTGTACCAGAGAGGGCCTGTTATATGAACAGCGGCACAAGGAGGTGAGGGGGCCGTCATTTGAGCCTGCCGTGGCTTAGCTATTTGGCAGGGGGAATGAAGGTCCTGTATGTTTTTATTTTTGGGGTAGTGTAACGAAAGCTGTTTTTGACGGGGCCAATCTAATTTAGAGCACAAGATGCGAAAAATAATTGATGTTCAGATAGGTGAGGTTAAGGCCGGCCGCGGGAGAGTTGTGTTGAACTCAAAGGCGATAGGCTCTTGTGTGGCGATAGCGGCGTATGACCGTGAGAGAAAGGCCGGGGCTCTTGCTCATGTGATGCTGCCGGGGAAGGCACCGAAGGGCAAGGAAGTGGAAGAAAAGACCAAGTATGCGGCTGATGCCATTGATTTAATAATCGAGAAAATGGACGGATATGGTTCGAGAAAAGAAAATATCGAGGTTGTTCTTGTGGGGGGAGGAAATGTTCTGAATAGAGAAGACGACACCATCTGCAAAGAGAATATCGAATCAGCGGAAGGGCTTTTGAAGGAACGAGGTTTGAAGGTGCGAGCGAAATCGGTTGGGGGAACGAGCAGAAGAAGCATTTATATGGATGTGGAACACGGCGTAGTATCTTATACGAAAGGCGACGACAGAGAAATGCAGCTTTGGCGGGCATTGTGAATTGCGGAAAAAAATTATTGCTATGGTTAGTATTTATTTTTAGAGGGGTAAAATGGACGAACAGAGAGATAATTCGGAGGGCGAGGGGGAGAGAGGAAATGTTGAGGAGCAACTGAAAGCTGCGAACCAGCAGTTGCGAAGCAGCGAACAACAACTTCGTGCGGCCAATCAGCAGCTTGAAGCGGCTATGAGGCAGCTTCGTGCCAGCGAACAGCGTTATTCTCTTGCCCAGCAGGCGGCCAACATCGGTACTTGGGAGACGAATCTTGAGACCGGCAAGGTTACGTGGGCGGGTCAGACACACACACTTTTTGGTTTTGTGCCGGACGAGTTCAAGGGCACGCGTGAGGCATTTTATGAACTTGTTCATCCGGATGACCGTCAGTTTGTTATGAGCGCGGTTGATGTATGCGTCGAGGAGGGCAAGCCTTACAGATTTGAGCATCGGATAGTTCGCCGGGACGGGAGGTTGTGCTGGGTTTCAGAGATGGCCGATGTTTTCCCTGACCCGAAAGGGGAAGCGAAGCGGCTGGTTGGAGTGGTCGTTGACATTACGAAGCGTAAGAAAGCAGAAGATGATCTTAAAGCGGTCAATCAACAACTCGAAGCAGCTAATCAACAGTTGAGGGCGAGTGAGCAGCAACTTCGAGCGGCGAATCAACAGCTTGAAGCGAGTAATCAGCAGTTAAGAGCGACCGAGCGACAGCTGCGAGAGGAAAAGGAGCGGAGACAAAAATACTTTGACCTTGCGGGCACAATTATGGTTGTTATCGAGCCGGACCAGAAGGTCAGCCTTGTCAACAAAAGAGGCTGTGAGATTTTAGGGTACGAAGAAGAAGAGATAGTGGGGCAAAACTGGTTTGAGAGTTTTCTGCCGGAAAGAGTTCGCGAGAAGACGCGGCTGACTTTCGAGCGGTTGATAGCAGGGGAGGCAGGGCTGATAGAAAGCAATGAGAACCTTTTATTAACCAAGAAGGGCGAAGAGCGGATAATCGACTGGCAAAATGCGGTTATTATGAACGATAAAGGTGATATAATCGAAGTACTGGCCTCAGGAATGGATGTCACGGAGCGCAAGCGTGCCGAGGCCGCATTGAGCGAACAACATAATGTTCTTCGTACTTTGATAGATAACCTGCCGGATTCTGTGTATGTGAAGAATCTGAAAAGCGAGTTTGTAGTTGGTAACACTGTAACGGCCCATATTATGGGCGTTGAAGAGCCGGAGGAAATAGTCGGTAAGAGCGACCTTGATTTTTTACCCCGCGAGATGGCATTGGAATATTATGCAGATGAGCAGGAGATTTTCCGGTCGGGTAAGGCGTTAGTTAATCTTGAAGAACCCGTAGTAAATCAGATGAGCGGTGAGACAATATGGCACCTAACGAGCAAGGTTGCTTTGCGCGATATAAAGGGTAAGGTAGTGGGTCTTGTTGGTATCGGCCGTAATATTACAGAGCGCAAAGAAACCCAGGAGGCACTTAAGACAGCCAATCAGCAGTTGGAAGCGACGAATCAGCAATTACGAGCAAGCCAGCAGCAGCTTAAAGCGGCCAACGAACAACTTCAGGGGAGCGAAGAAGAGGCGCGGGGTTTGGTGACAGAGCTTGAAATCAAGAACAGAGAACTTGAGCGTTTTACTTATGCGGTTTCGCATGACCTCAAAAGCCCCCTGATAACCATTAAGGGTTTCCTCGGTATGCTGGCAGAGGATGCGGCAAAAGGTGATATCGAACGTATGAAGGATGATATGTCGAGAATCAGCAATGCAGCGGAGATGATGCGTCAGCAGCTTGATGAACTTCTGGAGTTGTCGCGTGTTGGTCGGCAGGTCAATCCACCGGAGGAGGTGTCCCTTGAAGAGCTTGCCCGTGAGGCGGTTGAACTTGTAACAGGGCGCATCAACGAACGTTCGGTCCAGATTGGGATTTCTCCGGATATGCCGGTGGTTTTCGGTGACCATCGTCGTCTTTTGACGGTGTTTCAAAACCTGATAGACAATGCAGTGAAATTTATGGGCGAGCAGCCTGAACCGTGCATTGAAATCGGTGTACGCCAGGATGGAGAAGAGACAGTTTTTTACGTGAAGGATAACGGCGTGGGCATCGATGAGGATTATAAGGAGAAGGTTTTCGGGCTGTTCGATAAGCTTGACAGGGAATCTGAGGGAACAGGTATCGGTCTTGCACTTGTTAAACGGATAATTGAGGTTCATGGCGGCCGTATCTGGGTAGAATCAGAGGGTTTGTTTAAAGGTTCAATTTTTTGCTTTACGATCCCTCGCAGTTAAGATAAAAGGTGTATGGAAATAATTTGACATAAGAGAGCGGAATGTGAGCCTTCGATGATTTTACTGATAGAGGACAATCAGGACCATGCGGATTTGATAATTCGGAGCCTGAAGGGACACGCTTTGGCAAAAGAGATCCAGCATCTTTCAGACGGAGAGGCGGCACTGAATTATCTTTTTCGCCGTAATGAATACGCCGGCCTTTTGAAAAATCCGTATCCGGGGATGATTCTTCTGGACCTTCGTCTTCCGAAGGTTGACGGTCTTGAAGTTCTGAAGGAAATCAAGTCATGCGAGAGGCTTCGTAAAATTCCGGTAGTTATTCTGACGACGTCGGAGGCGGAAAGAGATATATCGAGTGCATACAATAACCATGCGAACAGCTATCTTGTGAAGCCGGTGGATTTTCAAAAGTTTACCGAGTTGATGAGCAGTCTTTGCTATTACTGGTTAGGATGGAACCAAGCGTTGTAAGGTGAAAGGAAAACAGATAATTTAAAAAATAAAACGAGAAGCGTCGATGTGCGGAGAGGCAATTCACATTCTGGTGGTTGAAAACGAAGAAGACCATGCAGAACTGATACGGCGGTCATTTGCGTCTCGTTCAGGGCAAGTTCGTCTGACAGTTGCCTATAATCTGGGCGAAGCCCGGCGGTATCTATCTGAGTTTGTTCCTGACCTTGTGATAGCAGACCTTCTTTTGCCGGACGGTAGGGGGATAGAGCTTTTGCCGGGAGAGCGAGAGAAATCTCCATACCCGGTTGTAGTAATGACCGGTTACGGAGATGAGCAGATAGCAGTCGAGGCAATGAAGGCCGGTGCGTTAGACTATGTTGTGAAGTATGAAACAACGCTGGCAGAGATGCCGCATCTGGCCGAAGGTATCCTGAGGCAGTGGCATCACATCGTGGAGCGGAAAAAAGCAGAGGAGAAACTGCGGAAGAGTGAGGAGCGTTTTCGTCAGGTAGTTGAAAATGCCCGGGAATGGATTTGGGATGTTGATATTAACGGTCTGTATACATACGCAAGCGCGGCGGTGGAAAAGATTCTTGGCTACAAACCGGAGGAGATTGTCGGTAAGAAGCATTTTTACGACCTTTTTCATCCGGACGATAGGCAGCGGCTGAAAGAGGATGCGTTTAAGTTTTTTGAGCAGAAGCTTCCTTTCAATGAATTCGTAAACAAAAACGTTCATAAGAACGGTGAAATAATATGGCTTTCGACAAGCGGGGTTCCCCTTGTCGATGAACAAGGAGAGCTTTCAGGGTACAGGGGGGCAGATGAAGACATCACCGATCGCAAGCATGCAGAAGAAAAACTTCTTGAATACCAGCATCAGCTTAAGTCACTGGCTTCGGAATTGCTTCTGACGGAGGAACGTGAAAGGCGTCATCTTGCCATCGGGCTGCACGACAATATCGGACAAAACCTGGCATTGACTAAACTTGCAATCCAATCATTGATGGAATCGATATCGGACAGTGAGATATTATCGTCGCTGAATAAAATATGCGCATCAATCGACAAGACGATTCAAGAGATTCATTGCCTAACATTCGAACTGAGTAACCCCGTGTTGTACGAGCTTGGTTTCGAGGCGGCGGTGGAAGAATGGATGAAGGAACAGATAGAGGAAAAGTGGGGCATTCAATGTGAATTCAAAGTTTGCGGCGGTCCATTTCGGCTTGACAGTGAAATCAGCGTGGTGTTGTTCGAGACTGTGCGAGAACTTTTGATTAATATTGTAAAACATGCAAAGGCAGAGACGGTAGATGTGGAAATTGAAAGAGCGGGGGACAGAATCAAGATTATAGTTGCCGATAATGGTATTGGATTTTCGGCAACAGAAACGAGTTTGAGTTCTTCACACAATAAGTCAGGCGGTTTTGGCCTTTTCAG
>CAZTKW010000059.1:4692-6432 GCA_964614315.1 uncultured Pirellulales bacterium | reverse complement strand
GCATACGTGAACGGCTGGAATATTTAGATGGCTATATGGAGATAAAATCCTTGCCGGGTGAGGGAACGCGCGTTATACTGAGTGTACCGATAAAGCGGTAGAAGCGGCTTTAAATGTAAGAGTTTATAGATATGAGAATCTTAATAGCAGACGACCACGGTATTATGCGCGAGGGGCTTCGTGCGCTGATAGAGAAACAGGACGATATGGAAGTTGTTGGTGAGGCCGAAGACGGGCAGATGGTGGTGGAACTTGCGAGGGAACTTTCTCCTGATGTTATAATAGTTGATATAACCATGCCTCATCTGAACGGAGTTGATGCAGCCCGGCAAATTCTGAAGGAGAATGGGAATGCGCGGATAATAGCTTTGTCGATGCATTCGAACAAGCTTTTTGTAACAAAAATGCTTCAAACAGGCGTTTTGGGATACGTGCTCAAATCTTATCTTTTTGATGAACTTGTCAAGGCAATCTATGCAGTAGGAGCTAATAAGTATTATCTGAGCCCCCAGATAACCGATGTTCTTGTAGAAGACTGTATAGGTCAGGTTCCAGAAGTCTGTGAGTCGGCATCAGAGCGACTGACAGAGAGAGATCGCCAGATGCTTCAGTTGTTATCAGAAGGACAATCAAGCAAGCAAATTGCTTTACGTTTGGGGATAAGCCCGAAGACCGCCGATGCCAAACGTCGGCAAATTATGGATAAACTTGGGATTTACAGCATCGCAGAGTTGACAAAATATGCGGTCCGAGAGGGATTGACGTCACTGGAATTCTGAGCAGGAATAGATTTTTTATAAAGATTTTAATCTTTCTGCGAGCGGCGATGTCAGCATAAGTTTATCAAAGGAATTTGTCAGATTTTTCAGGTGTGCCAGATTATGGGTTTGCACAAAATTTATTCTTAACTTTTTGCTTGGGCTGAGAGGAGAAGTTGACTGCTGTTTTTAAGTGCATCGGGTGAAATCGGCAATGTGAAGAAGAAGTTACTTCCGATACCGACCTTTGACTCGACCCAGATTTCGCCGTCGTAATTTTCAATAATCTTTTTTGCCAGCGGTAAACCAATACCGGTACTTTCAATTTCGTCACGAGGAGAAAGCGTCTGGAATATTTTGAAAATCTTTTCATAATATTTTTCTTCGATTCCAGGGCCGTTATCGGCAACACTAAATTTCCAAAAGGCGTTGTGCTTGACACAATTGATTTCGATACAACCTTCGGGCTTATCCATATACTTTACTGCATTGGTCAAGAGGTTTTGGAATACCTGTATCATTCGCGTTTGTTCATATACTACGGTCGGCAGTTGGTTCTCGATGATTATTTCAATGTTATCAGGCATGTCGATTCCACGTATAATTTCGGTTACCAATGTGTTCAAGTTGACCTTTTCCGCGCTTTGCTTAGTGCGTGCGATCTCTGAATACCTGAGTATTCCGTCAATCAGTTTACTCATTCTCTGTGCTCTTCCGATGAGGAGTGATATTTGTTCTTTGCCCTCGGCGTCAAACTTGTCAGCATAGCTTTCAGCAAGCCAATCAGCTAAAGTTCCAATTGCTCTCAAAGGGGCCTTTAAGTCGTGTGCTGTTATGTGGGCGAAGTCCTGAAGTTCACGGTTAGAACGGCTCAGTTCCAGGACAGTTGCTTCAAGTTCCTTATTTACATCTTCAAGGTTTACTTCGGTTTTTTTTACGCAGGCGTCATAGGCGTGAAGTTGGTTTGTTTCATGGTTCAAAG
>CAZTKW010000059.1:0-4682 GCA_964614315.1 uncultured Pirellulales bacterium | reverse complement strand
CGGTTTTTTTTCGCTCGGCGACTTCGGCTGTCAGTTGTTTGTTTGCATCGAGCAAAGCAACATCGTGTTGCTGGATTTGCTGGAGCATCTGATTAAAGGCGTCGATAAGTTCCCCGATCTCGTCTTCGCTTTGCTTTTCAACTCTGAGAGAATAATCTTTTTTTTGGGAAATGATTTTAGTCGTATCGGCGAGTTTCAGAAGAGGCCCGGAAATGATTTTTTTCAGGCCGGAAGACATCAAGTAGGCCATCAAAGAGACGAATAACAGGACGATAGTGATTATACTCACACTGCTTTTTAACATTATAGAGAGAAGGTGTAAATCTGACCGAAGACACAGGGTTCCGATTTTTTCACCATCAAGGATAATTCTCCTGAATACGGTAAGGGAGTTATTATTGAAACGGTGTCCATCTTCTTGAGGCTGTGGGAGCGTTACGGCTTTATCACGAGAATATTTTGCGAAGGCTTTTCCGTCTGCGGTATAAACACAGCCGAAAATAATAGATGGCTCCTCTCGAAGGGTCTTTAATGTTTCTTCGGCGTCGGCAGCATCTTCAAATGCCAGAGCAGCTTTGCAGTTGTCAGCGGTCATAGCGGCTTGAATGGAGAGATTTCTTGCCATAGAGTTGCGAAAAGTTATCTGCTCCCAGACAATAAAAGCCGAGGCCGCCGTCACCAATGCGGTGATGCAGGTAAACATAATAATTAATGTCAGTTTATGCCTTATTGTTATATTTTTTAAGATTGACATGATCGGTTCTTAGTCTTTTTTTGGCGTTTCCTCTTCAACGACTTTTTTTGCCAGCCTTAAAAGCTGTGAGCGAATTTTTAATTTTGCCCGTCTGGCAGCAGAGAGGTTAATTTGAAATCGCACCTTTTTATCCTGCATTATGAATTGTATGATTCCACCATCATCGATGAGTCCATTCATATCTCCCACGGTCAGGATGTTAGCCTGGCTGGCGATTTCTATTATATCTTTTAAATGCTGTTTTTCGGACGAACAGATAAAAAACAAATGGCACTTTTTTAAAGTGTTTTTATCATCGGTGTTATTAAAGGCGGAGAAGAATTTGACAATAATTTTTTTGTCTCTAACTTTTTTCTCTTTAACGGACACGAAAGCATTACCAAATTTATGATTTCCGATGACGGCGATTGTTATGGTATCGTTGCTGTCGGCGGGTTTTTCTTCGGGCCATTGGACGAACTTGACAAAGTTATATAAAAAAGCGGCCTTGACCTGATATTCGTGAGTTGGTTGAGAGTCGGCACTGGTCTTTGACGACATTGCGGCGACAAAGAGAAACAGAGTTAATATTATCAAACTGTGAGTTTTTCTTTTCACTCTTCGGCACCTGTAAATAAGTCTGAGAGGAACAGCTTTTAGGTGGTTATACCTTCAGTTAGAACCATTTCCTGTACGGTTTGTTCTTTTGATTTTGGCAGTGTGAAACAGAAGGTGCTTCCAACGCCGAGCTGGGATTCAATCCAGATTCTGCCACCGTATGTTTCAATAATTTTTTTCACAATGGTCAAGCCAACGCCGGTACTTTCCATTTGGTCTCTCGGCATCAAAGTTTGAAAAATCTGAAATACTTTTTCGAAATTTTTTGGTTCAATTCCCGGCCCATTGTCAGTGACGGCAAATTTCCAATAACCATCCTGTTCAGTGGATGCGACCTCGATTTGTCCGTTGGGTTTGTCCATATATTTTATTGCATTGCTCAGGAGATTTTGAAATATCTGGAAGATGCGTGTCTGCTCGGTAAAAATGGTTGGCAATTGGTTTTTAACCTCTATTTTAATATTGGCGGCAGGGTCGAGCGTCTCAATTATTTTTGGAATAAGCTCATTGAGGTCGATATAAACGAGATGCTCTTTTATTCGTCCAATTCTTGAATATTGCAGGACACCTTCGATTAGTTTGTGCATTCGGTCCACACGTGAAATGAGCAGGTCCATTTGTTCTTTTCCATCCTGTCCGAGTTTATCGGTGTAATCGGTTGCCAACCAATCTGCAAGTGTTTTAATTGCTCGCAGAGGGGCTTTCAAGTCGTGTGAAACAACATACGCGAAATCCTTTAATTCCATATTTAGACTTTGGAGGTCTTCTATCAGTTTTGCCAGTCTTTTCTCGGCATTGTCCCGCTCTTTTCTGTGATGGAGCGCGTAATAAATGCTGCGTCCCAAAACGTCTTTGAAGATTTTTCCCTTTATAAGGTAGTCGTCAGCACCTTTTTTTATGGCTTCGATTGCGGTTTCTTCATCAAGAGGTTCTGTTATCACAAGGACAGGCGTGCGCGGAGATTTAGAATAAATTTTTTCGACCGTATCAATTCCGCTGCTGTCGGGCAGTTCCATGTCCATGAGTATAATGTCGAAATCCGTGGAATTGAGGCGTTCAAGGGTCTCAGACAAGTTCTGTGTGGTTTCGACATCGAAGTTCATAATTTTAGAACAGTCCGAAAGAGCCTGCTTTAGAAAGTGACAATCAGAAGGGTCATCTTCGACTAATAAGAGATTTATCAAATTTTCATCCATTACGGTCCTTACTGTTAACACTTAGGATTTATCTACATCTATATATTCTTTATTTATCCTGTAATTTCCAGCGGCTTTGCCGTCGGAGCTTTCTCACAACGGTATTTCTATTTTTTCGACATTAATCTGGGCCATTTCGATAAAGTCATTAATAATTTCTTTGAGCCTGTCAATGTTCTTTTCAGCCAATTCCAGGCTATTAGATAATCTGGAGTCAATCTTACCAAGTTCACCGGTCATAACGTTGGAGATAATATCCTTTAGTTCGGCTGCGGGCATCATCAACTGGCGAGAGGCAGCAACAGCAACCTCGGTTTTAATGCGGTTCTCTTTTTCCAATTTCTTGTTTTTCATTCTAAGCTCATTCTCGAGCTGCATTCGTTCGGAGATATCTCGAGATATGACGACGAGCGCGACTTCATTTCCAATTTCGTCTTTAATGTCGGACCTTGAAATAGAGACGGGGAATTCGGTTCCATCTTTTCGCTTGTGAAAGAAACCAACTTCCCATTCGTTAGTAGCCCGATAAGGCTTTTCGGCATCTTCGGCTGAGGGGTTTTCTTTCCAGAGAATGTCACAGTCCTTTCCAATAACCTCATCTTCAGTATATCCATAAGTCAGGCAGAAAGCCATGTTTACAAATGTGATTTTGTCCTCGAGGTCGGTGATGTAAATACTGTCGTCGGCACATAAAAGAGCGTGTGAGAGTAGATGGAATCTTGCTTTCATCCTGTTGTGCCTGACGGCATTTTCGATGGTTATCGGAAAAGTTTTGAGATAGTTTCGGTCGAGGTCTTTTACGAGATAGTCATAAGCACCGGCTTTCCAGGCTGCTACGGCCACTTCTTCGTCACCGGCCCCGGTGACGAATATCATAGGTGTTTCTTTGAGCAAATCAAGTATTTCGAAAGCGGTTCCGTCCGGGAGCATGTAATCGGCGATTACAACATCGAATTTAGTGGAAGCCAAAATGTCTTTAGCTTCAGCAACTGACTCGGCTATCGTGCAATCGTATGATAGTTCCTGCTCTTCGACCATTTGTTCGAATACTTTCCGGTCGAGTTTATCATCTTCAACCAATAAAATGTTATATCTTGAGTTTTCCATAAAAATTAATCTCCATTCGGTAACTCACTTAGGGTCCAGTACAGATTAATAGCTCTTATTGCTTCTACAAACTTTTTATAATCAACGGGTTTGACCATATAACCGGCGACATTGAACCTGAAACTGGTAGTTACGTCATCTTGTTCTTTCGAGGTAGTGAGGACCACGACAGGAGTTTTTTTTAGCTTTTCGTGCTTTTTTATGGCCTGGAGAAATTCGATGCCATTCATCTTCGGCATATTCAGGTCCAGAAGGATGACACAGGGTTTTTTATTATCATCGGCTTTTAAGTAGTCCAGGGCCTGTTCACCGTCTATTGAGTGCACCAATTGATTTGTGACGTTGAGTTCCTTAAGCGCGCGCTTGACTGTCATTGCGTCAACACTATCATCTTCAACAAGTAATATGGGTTTTAAGTTTTTCATCATTAGCTATCTTTCTTTCTTAACCGGGCAAATTTAAAAGAGTCTTTTTTATATTAGATTCGGCAGCTCGCTAAAATCCCAGTACATATTAATTGTTCCGATTGCCTTCACGAAGCTTTCATAATCAGGGGGTTTTATTATGTATCCTGCAACGCCGAGCTCAAAACTTTCAATTTTGTCCTGCTGCTGCTGTGATACGGTAAGGGCAACGACCGGAATAGTTTTCAAGACATCGTCCGATTTGACGATTCTTAAGAATTCGAGTCCATTCATTTCTGGCATAATCAAATCGAGAAGAATGACGCAGGGCTTTATATTTTTTTTGTCCTGTAAATACTCCAAGGCTTCTTTGCCGCCGGTAACGCAGACAAGGGGGCTTTCAATTTTGAGGTCATCAAATGAGCGCTTAACCGTTATTGTATCAGTAGTATCATCTTCGATGAGCAATATTGGTCTTAAGTTATTTATTATTTTCCCCATATATTTTACCCCATTTGGAGTTGATATTGATATTCAACCCCCATTCAACTGAAAAGTTGTTTTTTTCACTCTACACCATTCTAAATTGTTCCGCGTATTCATATCTTTAATCGGCTTTTTTTT
>CAZTKW010000058.1:818-11515 GCA_964614315.1 uncultured Pirellulales bacterium | reverse complement strand
CAAGTAGCATGAAATAATGCCGATATCGATATTTGCTAAACGCTCCATAGTCCCAATCCTTCCTGAACAAACTTGTTTACGAAGTCCTGAATATTGGCGGCCTTGAGCAATCAGGCACGGGATTCGACGATTTTAGGCCTATACCAGGCACCAGTTGTGGGAAGTTTTAACCGACAGTGGAATAATCTGCAAGGATTTTTTTGAAAAGAGAACAACAATAGTAAGTGGGAGAGTTTGAGGTGACGAGTTGTTGTGACGATTGACAATCAGTTTGAATTTTGATAGGTGTTTATCTAAAGTTGAGCTGTTGCCTTATGTTCCGTGGAATCGGAGGCAATCATGGCATTGTGTAGTCTTTATTGAGGGCTGAACGATGGTAAGAAAAGTTTTTAGTATCATAGGCAGGGTATTATTGGCGGTATTGTTAATATGTACGGCGGCTGAGGCGGTTGACGACGGTAAACTTCGTATAATTGTTTTCGGCGCCCATCCGGACGATTGCGAGATAAAAGCCGGTGGTATGGGGGCGATGTGGGCTGCTCAGGGCCATCACGTTAAATTCGTGTCGGTATGTAACGGCGACCTTGGGCACTGGAAGATAGCCGGCGGGCCTCTTGCACAGCGGCGGAAAAAGGAGGTTGAGGCTGCGGCGAAGATACTTGGTATTGAAGAGACGCAGGTGCTGGACATTCACGACGGCGAACTGATGCCGACGTTAGAGAATCGAAAGATGATAATTCGTCTGATTCGAGAGTGGAAGGCGGATATTGTGATGGCGCATCGGCCGAACGATTATATGGCTGACCATCGATATGTCGGGGTCTTGGTGGATGACGCAGCATTTATGGTTACGGTGCCGTTTCTTTCTCCTGATGTGTCGCATTTGACCAAGAACCCGGTGTTTCTTTATTTGCGAGATGGTTTTCGAAAGCCGTATCCTTTTGAGCCGGACGTTGTGATTCCGATAGACGCGGTGATAGAAAAGAAGCTGGAGGCGATTTCGATTATCGATTCGCAGTTTTCCGAGAGCGGCTGCTGTGCACCTGTGGAGAGGCAAAAGATTCCGAAAGACGAAGCGGAGTTAGCAGCGGCACGCAGTGAGACGCGTGCCCGCTTCAGGAGGCGGTTCGCAGGGAATGCTAAAAAGTACAGGGACAGATTAATCGAGCTTTACGGCGAAGAGAAGGGCAAAAAGGTGCAGTATGCAGAGGCTTTCGAGATTTGTGAATATGGTCGGCAGCTTTCTGATACTGAGAAGAAAGAGCTTTTTTCTTTTTTCTGGAAGTGATATTATACTGGAAATGAGGCTCGGTGGTGCAAGCGAGCAGGTATAAATGGTAACTTACGGATACATTTGCAGTGAGGACTTATAAGATGGGAAAGAAATTAATGAATCGGCGCGGGTTTCTTGCGGGAGTTTCGGCTGCATCGGCTTTTTTTACGATTGTTCCTCGTTATGTATTGGGTGGTGCGGGTCATACACCGCCGAGTGAGAAGCTGAACATTGCCGGGGTAGGTATCGGGGGTATGGGTGCGAGCGACCTTAAAAACAGCGAAAAGGAAAATATTGCAGCTTTGTGTGACGTGGATGATGAGCATGCCGGCAAGACGTTTGAAAGGTATCCTAATGCAAGGCGGTATCGCGATTATCGCGTTATGCTGGAAAAGGAAAAGGATATTGACGGGGTGATAATCGCCACGCCGGACCATACTCATGCGGTAATTACGATGGCGGCGATTAAGGCGGGCAAGCACGTTTACTGCCAGAAGCCTTTGACGCACAATGTGTATGAATCGCGAATGCTGGTCAGGGCGGCGAAAGAGGCTAAAATCGTCAGCCAGATGGGTATCCAGCGACACTCGGACGATTCTGTTCGAATGCTGTGCGAATGGATATGGGACGGGGCCATTGGGCAAGTGCGTGAGGTGGTTGCGTGGTCGAGTTTGTCTTATTATCCGTGGGGACATTCGTGGTGGAGCACGACGCATTCGACACGGCCGACAGAGAGGCCGGCGGTACCATCGAGTTTAGACTGGGACCTTTGGCTTGGGCCTGCGGCGCACCGGCCTTACCATCCGTGTTATCATCCAGCCAGATGGCGGGCCTGGTGGGATTTCGGGTGCGGTATGTTAGGAGACAGAGGGGTGCATACCTTTGACCCTATTTTCTGGGCGCTGGATTTGAAGTGTCCGGTTAGTGTGGAGGCCAGTTATGTCGGGGGAAACGAGGAGACGCATCCTCTGGCAACTATTGTAACGTATAAATTTGCCGCACGGGAAGGCAAGCCCCCAGTAAAACTGACTTGGTATGATGGTTTAGAGCCCCCGCGTCCGGATGATCTGGAAGAGGGGCGGCGGTTCGGTGGAAAGGAAGGGGGGATTCTTTTCATAGGCGATAAAGGGAAAATCATGACCGGATATACGGGTAACAGCCCGCGGATTATTCCGGAGACGAAAATGAAGGCCTATAAGCAGCCCAAACCGACGCTGCCGCGTGTGGAAGGAACCCATGAGGAGGATTGGATTCGTGCCATCAAAAACGGAGGCAGGGCGGGGGCGGACTTTGATTACTCCGGGCCTTTGAACGAGTCTGTTTTGTTAGGGAATGTCGCCAAGCGTGTTGAGGGGTGGATTTTTTGGGACGGCCCCGGTATGAAAGTCACGAATAATGTTGAGGCGAATAAGTATCTCAGCAGGCAGTACAGGCAGGGCTGGAGTTTGTAAGGCCGTTTTCGAAAACACTTGACGGATTAGCTGATTTTTGGTACACAGGGGCAAAATCAGCGTGACTGCTTTATGTTCCCGCGAAAACGGGGGCGGTCCCACATTTTTCATAATTTTTTTATCAGGAGAAGAACAATGAGGAAAAGTGTTTTCAGTTTTGCTGGTGTGATGCTGTTGGTGGTATTGGTTGTTTGTACAACGTGCCGGACTGCAGGGGCGGCGCCTGCAGATGACGGGAAACTTCGCATTATCGTGTTCGGCGCCCATCCGGATGACTGCGAAATCAAGGCCGGCGGGGTAGGTATGCTGTGGACAGCCCAGGGCCACCATGTTAAATTTGTTTCAGTTACGAACGGTGATGTCGGGCACTGGAAGATGTCCGGGGGGGCTTTGGCAAAAAGGCGAACAGCGGAGGTCGAGGAGGCGGCAAGGATAATGGGCATCGAGGAAACAGAAGTGATGGACAACCATGATGCGGAACTGATGCCGACGTTAGAGAACCGCAAGAAAATCATACGGCTGATTCGAGAATGGAAGGCTGACATTGTGATGTCCCATCGGCCGAACGATTACCATCCTGACCACAGGTATTCGGGCATCCTGGTTCAGGACGCAGCGTACCTGGTAACGGTTCCGCTTCTTTGTCCTGATACTCCGCACCTGACGAAGAACCCAGTGTTTATGTATCTTCGAGACGGCTTTCAAAGGCCCTATCCGTTGGAACCTGAAATTGTAGTGTCAATCGACGAGGTTATAGATACAAAGACCAGGGCGATTTCGATAATGGATTCTCAATTTGTCGAGGGCGGATGCTGCCGGAGCTACGAGGGCAAGCCGGATGACAGACCCGGCGGAAATCCGGCCAAGGACAAGGCGGAACAGGAAAAACGCCGGAAGGAAGTCGCCAAGAGTTTTGCCCGTCGGTTCGCAGGGAACGCCAAGAAGTACAGAGAGAAGTTAATCGAGCTTTACGGCAAAGACAAGGGCAGCAAGGTTCAGTATGCCGAGGCGTTCCAGCTTTGTGAGTATGGCCGCCGGCCTTCTGAAGCAGAACTTAAAAAGATGTTTCCGTTTTTCGGTGAGTAATTAGACCCGGTGAAAATGTCAGCCAAAGTATAGCGGATTGTATGTACGGCCCTTTTATGACAGCGGCTGTGAAATTGGTACGTGCTGAAGGCAAAGTTTACTCTTCAACAGGCGGCGCAGGAGTTTGGGGCTGATTTTTCTTCATTTGGGCTTTTGGTTTGTTTATGCCAAGGGACTTTTCTATTCTTGCCACCCTTGCGCTCAGACCGCCAAGTTTGGCGTCGATGGAATTTAATAGCCTTACGACTTCCCTGAGGTCGGCACCGATAGCTGTCAGGTTTCTTTCGTTCAGGTCCATAGAGCGTTCCATCATACGCTCATAGGCATCTATTGCACGGGCGGCATCGCTTCTGTACTCCGGTACGCTGATTTGTGGACGGACCTCGTAAACTGTTTCACGGCCCTGAAGTGATGTGGAGGACCAGGCTATAATTATGCAGACGGCCAATATCGCTGCGACGGCCAATAAAGTCCTTTTATTTCTCATTTGGATTATCTCCTTTTTGTTCTTTTATGGTTTTGGGTCATATATTATTTATCGGTAAAAAAGGGCGGTGCAATATCAAAGATTTGAAAAAAAGTCCTGTATGTGTTAAAAATAACGGGAGAAAACGTTAATTTAGATAAGAGATTTGCGATATGGCGGTTCAGTTTATTCTTGGCAGAAGCGGAACGGGCAAGACAAGCTATTGCACGAAAGCGGTGGTCGATGCCTTGCTGGAGGCTTCTGAGCAAACATTGATTTTGCTTGTGCCGGAACAGGCGAGTTATCAGGCCGAAAGAGCAATCCTTGGTGATAAGCGAGTGGCCGGTTATAGCAGATTGAATGTGCTTAGTTTCAATAGGCTTGGATTTTTCCTATCAGGTAAAAACACAGCCCGTCCCGGTCTCTCACGCATCGGGCGGCAAATGATAATCCACAGGATTCTGCGAGAGCATAAGGACAAATTAAAGTTACTCGGGTCCTCGGCCCAGCGGGGCGGCCTTAGCGTGCAAATGGCTGAAGTAGTGGCCGAACTGCACCGGTATGCAAAGGCGCCCGAAGATATCGAGCAGTTTTTGAGCCAGATGCAAAAGGATGAGAGCAAGAATTTATCTGCTTTGAAATTTGCCGATATCGGCGTGGTCTTCAGGGAATATTTGAAGTTTATCGAGGGCAGATTCATCGACCCGGATATTCAATTGAACCTTTCTTGCCGAGCAGTGGCGGAGTCGGAACTTGTCAGAGGTGCAAGGTTGTGGGTCGATGGTTTTGCCGGTTTTACCGCATGTGAATTTGCTATACTTGCCGAGCTATTAAAGACTGTTGCGGATGCACAAATAGCGCTGTGTTTAGACCCGTCGAAGGTCGATGTTGAAAATGTCGAGCCGGTCAGCCTGTTTTATCCAACCGAACAAACATATTCTGAATTTGTCGAAATAATAAAAAAATGTAAACTTCAACTGGCTGAGCCAATAATCCTTGATACCGCAGTCAGGTTCAGCGACTGCCTGCAGCTTGAGCATATCGAGGAAAAGATATTCGATTTGAAGGCGGCGAAGATACCGGCCGAGGGTAATGTGCGGATTGTATCGGCGGCAAATGCGAGGGGCGAAGCAAAATTTGTTGCGAGAGAAATACTCAGACTGGTTAAGGAAAAAGATTATCGATACCGTGACATTGCAGTTATCGCTTCCGATATCGAGAGGTATCAACATTATATAAGGGCATATTTTGAGGATTACTCAATACCTTTCTTTATCGATAAGCGAAAGCCGCTGAATCAGCATCCGGTTGTCGGACTTATTTCCTCGGCGCTGCAGGTGGTAACAGGGGGTTTTTTGCACAGCGATATTTTCGCCTATCTTAAAACAGGACTTGTACCAATAGAGGGCTATGATGTTGACCTGCTGGAGAATTATTGTCTTGCGTTCGGTATAGGTGGAGGTGACTGGACGAGTGATGAAGACTGGCATTATGCCGCTGAAGACGAGCAATTCGACGAGCAGCGTATAAATCAAATCCGGCGGAAAGTACGGACGCCGCTGCTTGAACTTCGAGATAAGCTTTGGCCGGCAGATGAACCGGCAAAGATGATTAGCGCAGATAAATTCACACAGGTAGTTTTTGATTTTCTTGAAGGTTTAGAAATTCGAGGAAAAATCGGAAAGCGGATTGAAAAAGCCCGAGCAAAGAACGAGCCGGCATCTGTCGAGGAGCATCAGCAATTATACAATCGACTTATAGATACGTTCGACGAACTTACGGAGGTTTTTGGGGGGCGGCAGATGAGGTGCGAAGATTATTTTGCAGTTATCAATTCGGCATTTTCACAGTTGACGCTGGCGTTTATTCCACCGACACTGGACCAGGTTCTTGTTGGGTCCATCGACCGCAGCCGACATCCGGATTTGAAAGCGGTTTTTCTGATAGGGGCGACGCAAAAGCAGTTTCCCTCGCCTATAAATTATGACAGCTTATTGACTAATGAGGACCGGCAGGCGGCAGAATCGGCCGACTTTTCTTTAGGGGACACTGCGGAGCAAAGCCTGGCTCAGCGTCAGTATCTTGCTTACATTGCATTTACGCGGCCGTCACAATTTCTGTGTGTTACATATCCGGCGACAGATGAGAAGGGCAGCGCGGTAGTTCGTTCGCAATTTATAGACAACCTCGGGGCTTTGTTTGAGGACCTGAAAGAAGAAACGGCCGCAGCAGAACAAATCGATATCGAGAAAGTCGGCAGTAGGGCTGAGCTGGCCGATTGGCTGTGCAGTGACGGGCGATATGATGGATTACCGGAGGAGAGCAGTTCGTATGAAATGCTCGGTGAGGTAGGGTCGGTGGTGCGGTATGCAAAAGAATATGATAATCGTGCCCGGCTGGAGAAGGGGGCAGTTGATGAGCTTTTCGGGGCTGAAACGGCAAGCTCGGCGACGAGGCTGGGGACATTTGCGGCCTGTCCGTATCAGCACTTCGCCAGATATGTACTGAAATTGAAAGAGCGTGAGGAATTCAGGTTCGAACCTCTGGATCTGGGCATTTTTTATCATAGCATTTTGGATGCTTTGCTTAAGAAACTCCGCCGGTCGAATAAGGATTTTGCAGCGATTAAAGATGACGAGCTTTTGGAGATTCTGAGAGAACAAATATCTGGCTTTGTGCAGACAGATTCCTTTATATCCCACTTTATCCGCCACAGCGCTCATAACAGGTTTATTATTCATGCCGCCGGTGAGGCCCTTGAGGACTGTGTTATGGCGATTGCGCAGATGGTGCGAGTGGGGAGCTTTAAGCCGGAATTGTCGGAAGTATCTTTCGACAATTACAAAATCGGCCTTTCAGAAAACCGTCGACTTATTTTAAGAGGCAAAATTGACAGGCTTGACACAGCAGATGTCAACGGTGAAAAAATCGGGGTTGTTTTCGATTATAAGCGCAGGGCCAAAACGTTTAGCTGGTCACAGTTTTATCACGGGCTGGATATGCAGGCCGGGATTTATATGTCGGCAGTTCGCGAGGCGTCCGGTTTGAAATGCGAGATAGAAAAGGTTGCGGGGGCGTTTTATATGCCGGTCGAGAGAGAAATTAAATCGGCTGGTATTGACGATGCGCCGGTGAAACAAGACAGCTTTAATTACAAAGCAAAAGGGATATTCAACGGGGAATATTCCGGCCAGCTCGATGGTATAGTGAGTTCCGGCTGGAGTAAATTCTATAATTTTCGCGTAACTTCGAAAGATAAACAGTATGGCAATTATAACGTCAGCGGAGTATTGAAGCCCGGGGATTTTGAAAAGGTTTTACAGTTTACCAGAGAAAAGATAGTACAATTAGCGGAGGAGATTATCAGGGGCAAGATTGATATTTCGCCATACAGGCTTGGTGGCAAATCGCCGTGCAGTTACTGCGAGTACAAGCCGGTGTGCCGGTTCGACTGGCAGATAAATGATTACAATTACCTGATGTCACTTGGCAAGACCGAAGTTCTTGAGCGAATAGGAAGCATTGATGGCTGAGAAGAAGATAAAATGGACCGAGCAGCAGCAGCGAGCGATAGCTGAGCGCGGCAGCGATATTTTAGTGACCGCCTCAGCGGGGACAGGCAAGACGGCGGTTTTGTCGGGACGATATGTCAATATTATCAGCGACAAATCGGAGTGTCCTGATGTCTGGAGTATACTGGTATTGACTTTTACCAATGCGGCGGCTGAGCAGATGCGTTTGCGCATCGCCGGTCAATTGCATGAGGCATTTGTCCAAAGCAAAGACGAGCATCTTCGTTATCAGCTTATGCTACTGCCGGCCGCTGATATAAGTACGATACATTCGTTTTGCAAACGGCTAATCAGTGAGCATTTTTATAAACTCGGCCTTGACCCGACATTCAGGGTGATTGAAAGCGACGAGCAGAATCTGCTTAAAGCCGAGGCACTCGAAAAGACCATCGACTGGGCATGGCAGCAGAGCAACCTGACGCAAAGTCTGGGCGAGCTTCTTTATAGGCGTGACCTTCGAACCAACGACGGATTTCTCGCCGGGATAATAGACCTGAGCAATTTTCTGGACGGCGTAGTTTCGCGGGATAATTGGTATGAGCGGGCGGTCAGACTGGCCGAGGCGGTCAATCCGTTCACTACCGAGCTTGGTGTAAAACAGAAGAAAATCGTTTCGGATAAATTACAGCACATTCTCGAACAGATGCGTTATGCACAAAGTCTTTATAAAAGGCAGAATGCCGACGGTGACTGGAACAGGAGTTGTGAACAGATATTTATCCGTCCTGTATCGCGATGCCTCGAATTGTTGAAGGCCGGTGATTGGGACAAGTGCGCTAAGGAAATAAGAAGTTTTGTTAAGCCGACAGTTTACAGGCCGAAAGGGCTGGAGCAGATGATTGGCGGGCTTATCCAAAAGACGGTGAAGAAAGCCGTAGATGCCTTCGAAGGGCTTTCGGAGTTTGCAGTTGTGAATCCTGAGTACCTCGATAGAATAGGCGGGGCAGTTGGACTACAGACGAGGGTGCTGGTCGAACTGGTCAGGAAATTCGACCGGCTGTACAGCCAGGCAAAGCGGGCGGCAAACTGTCTGGATTTTGCCGACCTTGAACATTATGCACTCCGACTTTTAACTAACGAGGATTCATCGGAGGATGATCTATCGCCTTCGGAGACGGCTTTGATGCTGCGGACAAAGTACAAATATATATTCGTTGACGAGTATCAGGATATTAATCCTGTTCAGCAGGGGATACTGGATTTGCTTAGTTCAGAGGACAATATTTTTGTCGTCGGTGATGTTAAACAGAGTATTTACGGTTTTCGAGGGGCCAAATCGGATGCCTTTGTCGAGCGATTGAAGTCGGCTTCGGCTGATAATAAAAAGGCGTCGAGGGGGCTGCGGGTGGACCTCAATGCAAATTTCCGGTCGGCTGAAGGGATTTTAGGTTTTGTCAATAAGATATTCGGCAGGATAATGACAGGGACATTGGCGAAGATTAAATACGATGAATCTGCCGAACTGAAGCCGGCATTACAGCAAAGTGCGGCAGGTGACACCGAGCCGGTTGTAGAACTGCATATACTTGATGAAGAAAGTAATTCGGAGAGTGAATCAGATAGTGTTTTGAGCGTTATTACTTCCCGTCAGCGTCAGGCGGTGATGATTGGTCAGCGCATAAGGCAGATGGTGGGGGCCGATACCGGTAAGGCGGAGTTTAAGATATACGACAAAGAACAGGACAAGATACGGGATGTTCGGTTCAGCGACATTGTAATACTGATGCGTTCGCCTTCTCACAGGGTTAATGATTATGTCGAAGTTTTTCAGTTGGCCGGCGTGCCGGTAAGTTGTGACACTACGGGCGGGTATTTTGAAAAGACCGAGGTCAGTGATTTGATATGTCTGCTGAAGGTATTGGATAATCCCCAGCGTGATATCGAACTGACGGCGGTACTGCGAAGTCCGTTTTTCAGGGTCAGTGACAGCGAGCTGGTGGAGATAAAAATATATGCCAAAGCAAATGAGCAGTGCAAAAACTTCTATGATTGCGTGCTGCATTATGCCGGCGTCGGGAGAGATGCAAAATTGGCCGGGAAGCTTGAAAAACCTCTTGAACAAATCGAGCAGTGGCGAAATTTTGCGCGGGCTGGGAGCCTGGCGGATTTGATATGGCTGATTTACCGCCAAAGCGGAGTGCTGTCGTTTGTTTGTGCCCTGCCGAACGGGCCGCAGCGGAAAGCCAATCTGCTTAAACTTCACGACAGAGCGATTGAATTCGAGGGATTTGCCAGCAGTAGCGGAAAAGTATCATTAACACGTTTTGTCGAATTTATCGAGAAACTTCAGCAGGCCGGTCATGAGTGGACATCAGCCGAGCCGGAAGATGTATGCGAGAATGCCGTTCGAATCATAAGCGTTCATAAGAGCAAGGGGCTTGAATTTCCGGTTGTCTTTCTGGCTGAGATGGACAGCCCGTTCAATAAAAGAGACTCACAGGGGGAGATTCTTGCCGAGGTAAAAAATACGCTGGGGCTTCAGATAATCGAGCCAGAGTCGAACAGCAAGTTTAGTTCGCTGGCACATCAGGTTATTCGAGAGCAGAGACTTTCGGCCGGGTTGGCGGAAGAGATGCGGATACTGTATGTTGCAATGACGCGTGCCAGAGAGCGGTTGATTTTGACAGCCTGTGGAAAAAAGAACAATTGCAGGGACATCATCTGCAGCGGGTATTTAAGCGGTGGGAAAGCGGTAGCCGACTGGCAGCTTCGCTCATGCAGAAGCACACTGGAATGGTTACTGTATGGGCTTTGTGATTCAAAGGGACTGCACGAGGCTTTTGAGAGTGGGCTGGCGGCCAAAGCTGTTAAAGATGGGTTATTTAGTTTGAAAGTTTACAAGCAGGCAG
>CAZTKW010000058.1:0-808 GCA_964614315.1 uncultured Pirellulales bacterium | reverse complement strand
AAAAGTTTATGGGCAGGCCCAACTTGAGCAGCTTTGTGAATTTGTCGTTAAACTAAAGAGCGGCAAAACAAAAGGAGTCGGGGCGGCAGGGGAAAAACAGCAATCGAAGCAGACGGACACGAAACTGCTGGGGGAGATAAAAAAATCTTTGGCGTGGCGGTATGGATTTGGTGATGCGCCCCTGATGTCCGCCAAGAGTTCGGTGACAGAGCTGACACATCGGGACGACGAATATGTCAAGTTTGATTATTCCAAGGCTCTTGACCGTCAGCCAGAAGCTGTTTTGGGGGATGAATCTATCGGCCGGGTTGATAGCCGGATAATCGGTACGGCCACACATCTTGTAATCGCCCGTCTTGATTTGACCAGGCCTGTAACAGAAGAGGCTATCGAGAGAACAAAGGAAAAGCTTTTAGCTGAAGCAGCCATACCTGATGCAGCCGGCGAGTATATCAAAGCCGAATCAATAGCAGCATTTTTCCAGAGCCGGCTTGGCAAAAAAACGCTCGCTAAGGAAAGCTGCGTCCGGCGGGAGTGGCCGTTTTCTTTTGCTGTCCAAGCCGATGACATTTGCAGCGATGAGGTTGTAATCGTTCAGGGTATAATCGATATGCTGATTGAAACTGCCGAAGGTCTGGACGTAATAGATTTCAAGACCGACAATATAACAGCCGCCCAGGCTGAAGGCAGAGCGGGGCTTTATCGTGAACAGTTGGAGCTTTACAGCAAAGCAGCGGAGGCTATTTTGAAAAATAAAATCGCCGGTAAATGGCTCTATTTCCTAAACCCCCACTGTGCCGTTGAAATC
>CAZTKW010000057.1:0-11521 GCA_964614315.1 uncultured Pirellulales bacterium | reverse complement strand
GGCCTGCCGCCTTGGCCTCGAACTTTTCGCTCGGCCTCATAACGACCCGGTTATTGGGATAAGCTCTAAATCCTTATTGTGAAATGCCGAGAAAACGTTTCAGGTTTTGGACATAGATTTTGTCCATTGTGCCCTGGCTTAAGTTAAGGTCTTTATATATCTTGTTATCTCGATTAATCCACTCGGCAGCCCAGTTAGAATCATACTCCTCGGTACGGTTGTCGCTGCCAAAGAGGATATTATTTTCGATGTCATAGCCGACAGTATGAATTTTTGTTAACGCCTCACGTCGATAAATCGGGGGTGTGCCGGGGGTGAGGTCGATGAACATCTCCACGGAAAGGTCGGGGCGTATCTTATAGGCGCTAAGGAACTTTCCATAGACGGCGATACATTCATCGCACCAGGGCCAGGAGATGTGAGCGACGGAAAATTTCAGGCCGTCAACTTCAAGAAGGGCCTCGAACTCGGACGGGCGATTGTAACGAGAAGAGGGCAGTCCATCCCAGAGTATTCCGGTATGAAACAAAATGGGCTTGTTGGCATTAGCGATTTCTTTGAAGACCGGCAGAGCCCTTTCGTCACCACAGAAGAAGTGATTGCAGATGACCTTGAAGCCATTTACCCCGCGTTCGAGGGCTCGGGCAACCTGGTCGGCGGCATCCGGCTCGGTAGGGTCAATCCAGTAGAACGGATATAAGTCGGGCGATAAGTCGGTCCAGAAAAAGAGGTTATCCAGTCTTTCAGCGGGGGTGGTGGGAGGGGCCAGGTCGGGAAAGGCCGCCGGGGGCAGTGAAATTATGACGCCGCCATCAACGCCGGCTTTTTTCATTCGGCCGGTCAAATCGTTATGGTCTTTCTTATCAGTCATTATGTGAATGTGTCCGTCTAAAATCATAATTTTTCCTTTCTTACATTAGATGATTAGCAATTAAGCTGTAATTATACAAGCGGTAGCTTTTCACTCAAGTTTCTTTTCGGCCCTGTTTTGTTTCATATTAGATTTGACAATAAGCAGATACTCAATAAAAGCCAAAACAAAAAAACCGATGCATACAGTTTTTACCTGCTGTTTGGTCAGAAGTTCATACAACGGTCTTATCCTGCTGGGCCAGAACAGTCGTACATCATAGTGATAAACAGAGTCAATTAAAACGTGCAACCACACACCAAGAACACCAGAGATGAGCATTTTGCGGAGGCTGGTCTGGTACGGTAAGCGCAGTATTGTCATTATTTTTTTTAATAAACGGCGCAGCGGATACGCAGCCAGCGCCCAGACAATACCAGCCAGAGTTCCAATTAAGAGCGTATGAGCATACCTATGGACCGGCCATTTAAGTCCAAGCAGATTTATAACCAAAACTTCAACGTCAACAACAACGTTTGCCAAGACAAATACGGGTATGTCGATATATTTTTTAAATACGAGGCCAACAAATCCGCTCGGCCCAAAATGATATGGAGTATAAGGCATTATAATTTCGGTCTAAAAAACATTTGCTAACAGCCGGTTAAGTATCCATTTTTTTGCAGATAGTTTTGGACGTAGTCGGTGATTGCATCTTCAAGTGAAGTTTGGTTTTTATCATAGCCGGCCTGCTTTAGTTTGGTAATATCGGCCTGGGTAAAGTATTGATACTGATTGCGGATTGATTCTGGCATATCGACGTATTCGATATCGGGCTCTTTGCCCATCGCAGCAAAAACGGCTGTCACCAAGTCGTTCCATGAACGGGCTTTGCCAGTACCGATATTAAAAAGCCCCCCTATACCGGGATTATCTAAAAAGAACAAGGTCATATCCACGGCATCTTTGACATAAATAAAATCTCGAAGCTGCTGGCCATCTTTGTAATCCGGTTTGTGTGACTTGAACAGCTTAACTTTACCGTCAGCTATTATCTGTTCAAAGGCTTTTAAGACAAAGCTTCGCATATCGGCTTTGTGGTATTCATTCGGGCCAAAGACATTAAAATATTTAAGGCCGGTGATATTTTTCAGCAGTCCTGTCCTGCGAGCCCACAGGTCAAAGAGCTGCTTTGAATAACCGTACATATTCAACGGCCTTAAGTGATGGATTTTTTCATCATCGTCGCTAAAGCCAGCAGAGCCATCACCGTAGGTGGCGGCACTGGAGGCATAAATGAAACGAATACCGGCAGTGACCGACCATTGCGCCAGCAGCTTGGTATATTCGTAATTGTTCTTTATAAGATACGAGGCGTTTGTTTCTGTGGTGCTCGTGCAGGCACCCATATGAAAAACAGCTTCTATGGGGGCGGAGAGCTTGTTCTCAACCACCATTTCGAGAAAATCGTTTTTCTCCACGTAATCGGCGAAAGAAAGATTCAGGAGGTTTTTCCATTTATTATCCCTCCCGAGTTCATCGACAACGAGAATATCGGTAACATGGCGTTTGTTTAATTGCGCTATCAGTGCCGAGCCGATAAAGCCTGCTCCGCCGGTAACTACTATCATTTGCAAAGCCCTTAATTAAAAAAATTTTGCCATAAGCTTAATTCGTAGCCTTGATTGTGTCAATTGTTTAACGTCGGATATGTACATAAAAAAAGCCGCCCGGAAGTGGGCGGCTCAAGTAGAAAAGGTTTTGGGTGCTCTTAGCACATAGCGATATAACTTGCAATTGCCAAGAGCAGAATTCGCTTTTTTGTGATTGTGAAAGGAATCCAGATTTCGTAATAAAACTTTTTCATCACTACCCCGAAAAGCCAGACTAAGAAATATTTAGTTTCTTATTATGAAATCATTATACCTAAAAAAAAATTACAAATCAAGAAAAACCGCCCCTTCGCAGGCATAAATGCCTGTAAATAAAGAAGTTATGAGTCGCAAGGTCGCCAGATTTTTTACCCCTCCCGTCGGGAAGGTGCAGGTACATCACAGAAAAAACAACTGAGCTTTTTTTAGTGGCAAATGACTTAGCGAACTGTTAACTTTTCACGGTAAGATTTGTTCAACAGTGCGTATTTCAAAACATTTGAGGCTGAAGAGTTCAGTTAATATTAATTTAATGAAGGAGGTCAATCGTATGAAGAGATTATCACTTGCAATTATAGCTGCGACGATGGTTTTGCTGGCTTTGCCGGGGGGCGAGACGGCAAGTGCGCAAAGAGGCGAATTGTTTCGCAAGGCAGACAAAACGGTCACACGGTGGTCAAGCTTCGAGAACTTAAACGGCGTAAAAGGCCGGGGAGGCATGGAAAACAAAGGCGCCAAGGGACATCCTTACGACAATATCAAAGCGGGCGAGACAAAAACGCTTCTTGATATTAAAGGCTGCGGCATCGTTACGCGAATCTGGATAACCATAAGAAACCGTTCGCCGCAAATGCTGCGTTCGCTTCGTATTGAAATGTACTGGGACGGGGCAAAAACACCGGCTGTCTCTGCGCCTTTCGGAGATTTCTTCGGGGTCGGTTTGGGCAAACGGGTCCCTTTCGAGAGCGAGTTGTTCTCCGACCCGGAGGGCAGGTCGTTTAACTGCTGCATCCCCATGCCGTTTCGCAAGGCAGCGAGAATAATCATCACCAACGACTCCGAGACTGATATTAAATCCATTTACTATGATGTAAATTACCTGCTTACGGCCGCTCATGACAGTGATGTGCTTTATTTTCATACACACTGGCGAAGGGAAAACCCGACGAGGTTATTTCATGATTTTGAAATTCTTCCGAGGGTAAAGGGAAAGGGACGTTATTTAGGGACAAACATCGGCGTCATTGCCGATTCGATTTACGAAAACACCTGGTGGGGAGAGGGCGAGGTCAAGGTATATTTAGACGGGGACGACAAATATCCTACTCTTGTCGGCACCGGCACCGAAGACTATATCGGGACCGGCTGGGGACAGGGAGTTTACGCACATCGCTACCAGGGATGCCTGATAGCTGATAAAGCAAATCATCAATGGGCGTTTTATCGGTATCATATACCGGACCCGGTTTTTTTCGATAAAGACTGCAGGGTGACAATCCATCAAATCGGAGGAGACGATAAAAAGAAGGTGCGGGAACTGATAAAAAAAGGCGTGCCGCTGAAGCCGATAAGTATCAGTAAGGACGGTAATTTTACCAAACTTCTGGAAAACACGGATGAGCCGAACCTGGATGACCCGTCGGTACCGGACGGCTGGTGCAATTTTTATCGCAGGGACGATGTTTCAGCCACAGCGTACTTCTATCTGGATAGTCCCGAAAACAATTTGCCTGCTATCGCCCCTGCAGCAGAGCGCACAAAAGGGCTGAAGTAGCGGTATATCCAGTTTAAATTGTCAGGCCAATTTGTTAACAGCTTGGGCGACGTATTTGCCAATAGGTAAATGCTGCGGACAGCGGGCCTCGGCGACTCTGTAATCGGTGCTGAGCAGTTTGCTCTTTATACCGTCGGGCATCTGAGCGAAAAGTTCTCTTGCCCTGTCACGGTCGCCATAGCTGTTGTAGTACATCAGATATCTCATAACCTCGCTGACATACGGCGTATCGGGCAGGGCGGAATTACAAATGTTTGCACAGCCGGCACAGTAGCCGGTGCAGGTCGAATCGGCGTATTGTTTGAAAATATCTTTATCGTCCTGCGTGAGTTTGGTTTTATCAAGCGCAGCAGCAACATTTGAATTTATAAGAGCGATGTTTTCCATCCTTACCGCAAGAGAACTAAACCTCTTGTCTTCCAGTACGACCTTTATCTTTGCCTGTCCCTCGGTAAAGCCCTTCTGCAGGAAATGGTCGGTCAGTTTTTTATCACCTTCGGTTTCTATAGATTTCCCCTGTGTTTTCATAGCGGTCAGGCCTATACCTGCTTTATGGCAGGCCTCAACGGCGGCCTGAAGTTTCTTATCCTGCATAACCCGGAAATTATAAGTTACCAAAGCTGCATCAATCCAGCCGAGGGTGGGCGCAGCAGCGAGACAATCAGCCATATTCGAGTGGCTGCTAAAGCCGAAAAATTTTATCACCCCACGTTTTTTTGCCTTTTCGGCCCACTGCTTCAACTCGTCGGTCAGTCTGTCGGGGCTGCTCATTACGTGGACGCCGTAGTATAAATCAATATAGTCGGTTTTCATTCTTTCCAGAGAGGTTTGAAGGCGCTGCTCAACTTCAGCTATAGTTTTTGCGCGTGACGCCTTGGAGACAATGAACAGTTTTTTTCTTGCGTCCGGGTTCTTTTCAAGAAATTTGCCTATGCCGATTTCACTTTGGCCGTTCGCATAATTGTTGGCGGTGTCCCAATAAGTAACTCCCAATTGAAGGGACCTTCTCAGGATAATCTGGTTTTCAACAAGGTCAAACATCGTCCCAAGAGCCAGGCATGAGACTTCCACTCCTGTTTTGCCTAACTTTCTTTTCGGTACCTGCGGGAGGCTGGGTTTCTTCCTTTTGGCTGGAGCGTTAGGCTCATTCGGCTCGGCAGTTGTCACCCGGGCCAAAGCAGAGGCCATGCCCGCAGTTCCCACGGTCTTTAAGAAATTTCGTCTGTCAATTTTGTTCTGTTTGTCATTCATTTTATTAAACTCCAAATTTATAACACCCTCTAAGTTAGTTTATAAACCGCTTCGGTAACCATTTCGGCTATTGGTATATGCTGCGGACAGCGGGCTTCTGCAGGACTGTAATCGGTGGTGAGCAGTTTGTCTCTTACTTTGCGAGGGATTTTAGCAAAAAGTTCCCTCGCCCTTTCCCTTTGGCCGTAGCTGTTGTAGTACATCAGGTAGCGGGCAATTTCACTGATGCACGGCGTATCCGGAAGGACCGAATCGCAAATTTCCGCGCAAGCCGTGCAATAGCTGCTGCGGGTTGCCTCGGCATATTCTTTGAAAACATTCATATCCGCCTGCGTCAGCCTGGTTTTATCCAGTACAGCCGCAACATTCGTTGTCAGCAGAGCAACATTTTCCATTCCCACACAGGCCGAGCTGAACCTTTTGTCCTGCAGAACCACTTTCAGCTTTGCCTGACCTTCGGTAAAGCCTTTAGCGGTGAAATGCTCAATAACTTTCATATTAATCGGGCTGTCGATTTCCTGGCGGCGCTGAAAGGCCTGGATTTTCATAGCTATCAGGCCGATGCCCGCTTTGTGGCATGCGTCGACGGCAGGCGGCATCCTGCTATCGTGCATAAGTCGATAATTGTACATAGTCATTACCGCGTCTATCCAGTCCATTTTAGCCGTGGCATGAAGTACCTTTGGTATGTTCTTGTGAGTGCTGAAGCCAAAAAACCGGATTAACTTTCGTTTTTTTGCGCCCTTGACCCATTGCTTCAGCTCATCTGTCAACTCAGAAGGATCGGATATTGCATGGATACCATAAAGGTCGATGTAACTGGTGTTCATTCTTTTCAAAGACCGTTGGAGCCGCTTCTCTACATCATCTGCACTTCTGGCGTTCGGACCGACAAAATCCGGGCCGTCAAATGCCCTGGTGGAAATGAACAACTCCTTTCTGATTTTAGGATTTTTGGCAAGGTACTTACCTATTCCAATCTCGCTTTTGCCCCCCACATAAACGTCACAGGTATCCCAGAAGTTGATTCCCCACTGATATGCTTTCCGCAGGAGGATTTGGTTATTAACATAGTCGACCCCGCCGCCTATAGCAAGGGACGAAATCCTGACGCCGGTTTTGCCTAATACTCTTTTCGGTACCTGTGGATACTGGAGTTTCTGTTTTTCTGCGGCGTTGGGTTCGTTCGGCTCAGCTTTGGTCATACCCGCAAAAGCCGGCGCAAAACCCGCGGCCCCCATCGTCTTCAGAAAGTGCCTTCTATCGATTTTATTTTGTTTGTCTTTCATTGCATTAAACCCCAAATCTCAATATCTCTCAGGCCAGTTTATAAACCGCCTCGGCAACCATCTCAGTTATCCGTATATGCTGCGGGCAACGGGCTTCGGCAGGACTGTAATCGGCGCTGAGCAGTTTGCCTCTTACCTGGCTGGGAATTGCGGCAAACAATTTTCTCGCTCTATCCTTATCGCCATAGCTGTTATAGTACATCAGGTACCGCGCAATTTCACTGATGTACGGGGTTTCCGGCAGGGCCGAATTGCAGATATGGGCACAGCCGGCACAATAACCGCTGCACGTTGCCATGGCATATTCGGCGAAAATATCCCTGTCGGCCCGGGTAAGTTTGGTCTTGCCGAGTACGCCGGCGACATTTGAGTTTAAAAGAGTCACGTTATTCATCCCCACGCACGCCGAGCTTATTCTCTCATCTTCCAATACCGCTCTTATCTTTGCCGGCCCTTCGGCAAAACCCTTCTCTAGGAAGCGCTTGAGCAGTTTTTTATCTTCATCTGTTTCAATTTTTTTGCCGGCCTCCAGCATACTGCGCTCCTTAAACGTAAGAGCTACGGATTTCATTGTGAGAAGGCCGACACCGGCTTTGTGGCAGGTTTCGACAGCAGAGGTCATTTCATCACTTTGCATCAATCTAAAATTATAGCTTGTAGTGAGTGCGTCAATCCAGCCGACCTTAGCAGCCGCCGTGAGACATTGCGGCATATTTGAGTGCGTACTGAAACCGACAAACCGAATCAGACCTCGCTTCTTGACGCTTTCGACCCACTGCTTCAATTCGTCTGTCAACATCGCAGGGTCGGACAGGCCGTGAACAGCATAGTACAGGTCAATATAGTCGGTATTCATTCTTTCCAAAGACTCGTGAAGATATTTTTCCTTCTGCTCTATGGTCTTTGCAAATGAGGCCTTGGTGATAAGAAACAGTTTTTTTCTAAGTTTCGGACTTTTCGAAAGCAGCTTGCCTATCTCACGTTCGCTGTTTCCCCCCACATAGCTGTGAGCTGTGTCCCAGCAGGTAACCCCCATCTCAATCGCTCTTCTTAAAATGATTTGGTTGTCAAGTTTGTTTGTTCCGAGCCCAAGACACGACACCTCAACACCTGTTTTGCCTAATTTGCGTTTCGGCACCTGTGGGCCCCTGGTTTTTTGCGATTGTGGGGTATTAGCATCCTTTTTTATTTCTGCCGAGGCCAGAACAGGGGCCAAACCCGCAATTCCCGCTTTTTTCAGGAAATCTCTTCGATTGAATTGATTGCGCTTGTTTTTCATCGAATTACCTTTCAAGTGCGTCAGCTTTTTAGCAATAACGCCCGGTCGGCACTTCTTGTTTCACCTTCTGCGGTAACCCTTACAGCTTTTTTACCGCTTACAGGGCATTCGTGTTCGCAGACTCCACAGCCGATACACCTTTCAATATCAACGAAGGGCTTCTGCAAACGAACCTGGAGTTCAATTTTACTGCCTTCAGCGGGGATTTTCCTGAATCTTCCGTCGAGCAAAATTTCTATGGAATTTTCTGTATTTGCCGTAATTTTCCAGCGCAAGTCGCTTCCGGCGGCGCAATAATAATCGCCTGTGGCAAATTTGCCGGGTGAAAGTATCTCTTCTGCAGTCTCTATTACATTACCCTCAGTTTTTTTCACCGTCAAAATGCCGTCTCTTATCGTATTAAAGCACTCCTGTGTATAAATCGCTTTAGGACTGACCGGGCAATTTTCCTGACATACAATGCAGGGTTTATCCATCGCCCACGGCAGACATCTGTTGCGGTCAAAAAAGGCCGTACCCAGTTTAATCGGGCCGGTCTCGGCAAACTCATCGAGTCCATGTTTTTCCGCGAGTGTAATCGGCCGGATAGCCGAGGTCGGACATACCTGCCCACAGGCCACACAATTTAACTGGCAGCCGCTTGAGCCTATTCGGTTATTAAGCACCGGCGTCCACAGTCCCTCAAGTCCGCCTGCAATTCCAGCCGGCTGGATAACATTCGTAGGACAGATGCGCATACACTGGCCGCACTTAATGCATCTTTTAAGGAACTCTTCCTCGGCCAATGCACCGGGCGGACGAATAACCTTGTGGTACCAGTTGCTTGTCAATTTGCTGCCAAGCCTGACCGCCGGCAAAGCAAATACACCGCTGACAATCGAAAGTACAAAGCCCCTGCGGGAAACATCTGGTAGTGTTTCACCTGACAGTGAAGGCTTACTCTGGTAGCTGACCAGTTCATCCTTACACTCATCAAGACAGTTAAAACAGAGCACACATTCGCCTATCTTTATATTGCCGCTCGGTTCGCACCCGCCTTCGCAGGCCCTTTCACACAATTTGCAGTTGATGCACTCCTTTTGTTTCTTGCCGATTCGCCACAGAGCAAACCTGCTGAGGACGGCAAACAATGCTCCAAGCGGGCAGATGAATCTGCAGTAAAATCGGGGAATGACCAGGTTAAGCAGGACCGCTGCCAGAAACATCATAAATACCAACCACACTCCCTCGTAAAACCGCCCGGCCACCGAAACAAAGTTAATCGGCTTATCAACTATGGGTAACAGCACCAGGTTAAACGAACGCGTTACCAACGGTATGGGGTCGAGCAGTCCTGTCTGTAAAGTGGCTGCCATCGAAGGAAACGCCGCCATAACAAGAAAGAATATAAGAATGAAATATTTTATACGCTGTGCATTGCGGTATTTGTTGAGTTGGATTTTTTGTGCCGCCTTTTTTTTTCGATTTCCCCAAAAATCGACAAAATGGTGTATCGAACCAAAAGGGCAAATCCAACTGCAGAAAAACCGGCCGAATATTATTGTCAATACAACCGTAGCCAGCGCCCAGGCAAGGCCCCGATAAAGTGTGTGTGTAGTGAGTATAGTTCCGATTGCCACCAGCGGGTCAAGCTGTAAAAACCAGTTTACAGGCCAGCCGCGCAACTGCCAGGCTTTCTCTCCTATAGTGCTCACGATGCAAAACCATACAAACATCGAGAAAAAGAAAACCTGGCTTATGCGTCTAACCGTAATAATTCTCATAACTATACTCTTAGCCTGTCGTATCGAATATTGGATTAAGCGATTTATAATCAGTCGTTCCGGCGCCGGCACTCTCGGCTTTTGCAAGGTAAGGCAAATCCGAGACCTTCAGGTCCAAAAGGCCGCACCCATATGAATCGGCCGCCACCATATCACAGCTTGCAATCATCGTCCCGGCACGTCTCAAATCCGAAGTCGCCCCGCCCGTCGGTCCGTTGGTCATCATAACTTCTGTACCGTCAAGTATTACCAGCGTAGGCTTTACCATCATTGCAAGTTCGGCAATGATAGTGTTGATGTCCTGGTGAAAGATATTACGCCGTCCCCCTAAAAGGCCGTACCAGTTTTTCATCGACATTGAAGCGCCGCTTCTGGCGTGGACTTTAACCGGCGATATTCCTATTAGTTTATCCACTTTTTCAAACGGCCCAAAGAAAACAGGCCAGTTTACAATCAGCCTGCCACCTTCGAGGGTAGTAGGTTTGAACAGATAATTCTTCGGCAATATAACTTTGGCCCCGGCATCGCTTGCTGCTTTGCCTATACCGCTCAGCGTAAAGCAGCTTGCCGGGTCATTAATCGGATTATCGGTAACAATAACCCTTTTTGCCCCGCCCTCGACCAGACACAGCCGAACCACTTCAGCAACCAATTCCGGATGGGCCGTAGCTCCCAAAAATGGGGGTGATGCAAAAGCAATGTTAGGTTTTATCGCGACTGTTTCACCGCTTTTCACAAATCTTTCTATTCCGCCGAGAGCTTTTATCGCCTTGTTAACAGTTTCTATCCTGCTGGGGCCTTTGATAACGCTCATTGTCTTACTGGCCTGCTGCGGCACTGAGAAATCCGGCAGTGTCACAAGGTCCTGAGTTCCAGTAACAGCTCCGGGACCGATGCCGTCATAAAGCAAAGATGAAACTGCACCAGCTGCGGCAATTGAAATCCCCGCTTTACCTGCTCGCAGCAAAAACTGTCTTCGCGCGATTTCTTTCTCTTTTTGCTCACTCATTGTTAATCGTTTTTGATTTGGCTAAGTTTGTCAAAAAGTTTGATTGCTAATTTCTCCGCCGGCCTTTGTTCGTCGGCCTCGTGAATACCAACAACAAACACTCCTGCTGTAGAGACAATTTCGGTGGAACCGTAGAAATCGACAATTTTGCCTTCCAGAATTTTATTTACCGCCTCTTTTGCCGTGGCTCCGTTATCGATTAGAAATTTATAATAACTTTCACTGACAGTTTTCGCATCCTGCTGGTTTGAACACCTGCTCAGAAACGCCGTAATGTTCTGCCCGCCAACGTCATACCTGGCGGCAAAGGTATTGCTCAATCCCTCGAATCCAAAGGAGTTTGCCAGATAAAGCCTGAAACTTCCTTCAACCAAATGCTCTTTATCAAACAACGCAAGTTCAGCTATCTCGGTGTCTTCGTCAACAGTAAAAGTTGCTGAAATTCTGTTGGCAACTTCCTCCATTGCGTTAAGTAATTCGTCCGATTCTAAGTAGCCAACCATCTCTACATAATATCTGCCGTGGGCAAGATATACTCCATTGCTGGTTTTATATCCAAATTGCATTCCCGCCAGGGCCTTACCCTCAGCCCGCTTTTGCACGCTGTAAACGGAAAATGCATTTTTAACTTCCCCCATATCGAAAATATAGAGC
>CAZTKW010000056.1:249-11523 GCA_964614315.1 uncultured Pirellulales bacterium | reverse complement strand
ACAACACTATTTATTATACCAAATTAATGACCTTAAGGTTAAGAAAAAAACTGTAAAATTACCAAAACACCTAATCTCTTTATTCACAGTCTCTTACAAATCCTGGATTTTACTGCCTATAAGGTTTTCCTACGGCCTTTCTCTATATGTCACCGTTTTCTCATCCATTACGAGCGGTTTTTCACCTAAGCCTTTTAACAGGCTGTAATAGAAAAATGAGCAAGATGGCAAGAACGTACCCAACTTGCTTTTCCAACTCTACTCAGGCAGCAAATTGTCTGCCAACTCATTTATATAAAACTCGATATAGGTATAACCCCTATGGCGGTCGTTTTCCGAGGCACCAATCGGAACTATGTAATCAGCGTCATCGGGATTTGCGGGATTCAAACTGTGTGCCAGTTCCCAGGTATCGGGCATACCATCATCATCGGTGTCAGTCGGCAGCGTGTCGGGAGTCAGGCCATCCATAAACCATTCATCGGTAGGCTCCAGGGGCGCATTCCTTCCCCACTGGCCGGTGCCATCCCGGACCTCTGCGATGGTTCGATTTGTAACCCGGTCTCTCGGCCAGCATCCGGCCCCGGCCAGTACAAGGTCATAGGTTTTCAAAGCCGTTTGAGTTGTTACAAACGGAACATCAGCAGGAGAGGCAAGTACTCCGCCGTTTTGGTTAAACTGCACCCAGGACGGGGCAGTTGACCAACTCCAAAAAGCGGGGTGGTCCTGCAATCCCCAGCCTTCGAAATAGTTGTCCTCTATGTAATAATCAACAATGTCAAAATTAGCGAAAGGATATATCCTGTCTATGCTGTTTGGTCCCCGCCTCCAATAATTGTTGAAATTATTGAGGGGGCTTTGGATATAATCTTGGTGGCCGTCGTGGGTGAGGCCGCCGTAAACATTATAAATCAGGTTGTTTCGGAAATCACAGGCGGCATTAGCACGGTAAGGCGCCATACACGGGACGCGATTATAATGGTGAGCCCATAAATTGTGGTGCAGCGAAATGGCACCGCTATCTGAAGCGGCATTTATGAAGCCCTTGTTGTGCGGGCCTAAGGGATGTCCTTTGTCATCGGTCTCCTCGACCGTACACCACTGGACGGTAGCGTCGTGGGTGTGATAGAAATCGATTTCCTCATCATTTCCCCAGCTTAAGGATAGGTGGTCAAGTATTAAATTGTAAGTTCCCGTTCCCTCCAGTCCTAATCCTCCCATCTGGATACAATCGCCGCTCTCATCGTAAGCGCGCTGCCTGCGCATTCGTAAATGCCGAACAATCACATCATGTACTCCATAGTTGTATGAGCCGAGCATGCCTTCAATCGTAATTCCCGCTCCCGGAGCGGTCTGTCCGGCAATCGTAATATAGGGCTGGGTAATGCGAACGTCCCCATTGATAACACCACTGACTTCGAAAACCACGATTCTCGGGCCAGGAGCACTGCAAGCCTCAGCCAAAGAGCCCGGCCCGGCTGTGTTCAAATTGGTTACTTTTATGAATCGGCCGCCTCGTCCACCGGGGGTAGTTGCTCCCCAGCCTTCTGCACCAGGGAACGCCGGCAGTTCAAACTGCTTTAACCAGTCTTTCGCCAATAAAGCAAAATCAATAAAATCAACATCGCCGCTATGGTCACGGTCGGCTCCAGCACACCAATTGTCAGCGGTATCGCAACCCCCGCTGAGCCACCTGGCAGAGAAAGAAGCAACATCATCCCACCCGATAACATCGCAGAAGAGCCAGTCCGGATGGAAAATCCGCCAGTGAACACATTCACTTATTGTACTGCCGGTATCCAGCCAGCTATCGGCCAGTATTGCATAATCTTTGAAGTTAATTTCACCATCTCTGTCGGTATCGGACTCAAAATCATAATCATCATCGAGCCATTCATCAGCCATTGCATTCACATCAGCCCAGTCAATCACACAGTCTTTATTTATATCCGCTTCCGGTTGTCCTGCGCTGAAATTACATTTACGCTGGTAAAGTTCGATATCGTCAAAATATACCTGGCCGCCGCCGGGAGTACCCGGGCTCGCTCCAACAGGCTCACCAATACCAATCTCAAGCATCTCCACCGCAGTCAAATCAAAATCACTGTTATTGTCGGTAAAGTATCCAAAATCAATCTTCCATCTTTGCCATTGTTCCAGCACAAGGTCGGCGGGGTCCCAGAAATCGGTGTATTTAACCAGAGCCTCTTTATTGTTGCTGTCTTTGAGTTTAACGTAAATCTGGTCCGCATTGGGACTGCCCCTGAACCAGAGCGACAGCCCCTCAGCGGTTCCGATTAAAGTCCAGTCGACGGGAGTATCAAACGTTCGGCTTACACCGCAATAATATGGGGCAAAGCTGTTATCATACCAAATCCTCAGCGATCTGCTCCCCATATGCACAAAAGTTACGTCGAGAAAATACCATGTTTCTGTTGCACCGGTCGGGCTCCAGGTATTTCTAAGGTCGACTGTGCTGCTGTACGACTCAAAATCATCCCCTAAGAAATAATCCGCCGACACACTACTGACCAGAGATAGAGCAAAAATAACAGAGAATAAATATGCCGGTTGTTTAAACATAATATTGCTTGTAAAAAATAGTAAACTTCAAAAACAAGCTGCTTTTAATTATTCAGGCAACAAATTGTCTGCCAGCTCGTTGATGTAGAACTCAACATAGGTATAACCCCTATGGCGGTCGTTTTCCGAGGCACCTTTGGGGACAATGTCATCGGCGTCATCGGGGTTAGTGGGGTTTAAACCGTGCGCCAACTCCCAGGTATCGGGCATACCGTCATCATCAGTGTCCGTCGGCGGCGTGCCGGGAGTGAGACCATCCATAAACCATTCATCGGTAGGCGCCAGCGGCGCGTTCCTTCCCCACTGGCCGGTGCCATCCTGGACTTCTGTGATAGTTCGATTTGTAACCCGGTCTCTCGGCCAGCATCCGGCTTCGGCCAGCACAAGGTCATAGGTTTCCAGGGCTGTTTGAGTTGTTACAACCGGAACATCGGCAGGAGCGGTCAGTACGCCTCCATTTTGGTTAAACTGCACCCAGGATGGGGCAGTTGACCAACTCCAGAAAGCGGGGTGGTCCTGCAATCCCCAGTCTTCGAAATAGTTGTCCTCTATGTAATAATCAACAATGTCATAATTGGCGAAAGGATATATCTTGCTCATGCTGTCTGGCCCCCGTTTCCAATAATTGTTGAAATTATTGAGGGGGCTTTGGATGTTGACCTGATGGCCGTCGTGGGTGAGGCCGCCGTAAACATTATAAATCAGGTTGTTGCGGAAATCGCAGGCGGCATTAGCCCTGTATGGAGCCATACAGGGGACTCGCCGATAATGGTGGGCCCACAAATTATGGTGCAGTGAAACAGCGCCACTGTCTGAAGCGGCATTGATAAAACCCAGGTTGTGCGCGCCTTCGGGATGTCCCTCGTCATCAGTCTCCTCGACGGTACACCACTGGACGGTAGCGTCATGGGTGTGATAGAGGTCTATTTCCTCATCATTTCCCCAGCTTAACGACAGGTGGTCAAGCATTAAATTGTATGTTCCTGTTTCTAATGGTCCTAATCCCCCCATTTGTATGCAATCGCCGCTGGCGTCGTAAGCACGCTGCCTGCGCATCCTTAAATGCCGAACAATCGCATCGTGGATTCCATAATTGTATGAGCCGAGCATGCCTTCAATCGTAATTCCCGCTCCCGGGGCGGTCTGGCCGGCAATCGTAATATAAGGCTGGGTAATGCGAACGTCCCCGTTGATAACACCACTGACTTCGAACACCACGATTCTTGGTCCGCTGGTAGCACAGGCCGCTGCCAAAGAATTCGGGCCACTGATATTAAGGTTAGTTACCTTTATTATCTGGCCCCCTCGTCCACCGGCAGTAACTGCTCCCCAACCTTCTGCGCCGGGGAATGAAGGAAGTTTCACCGGCTTGAACCAGTCCCGGGCCGTTACAGCAAAATCATCAAAATTGACACTGCCGCTATGGTCAAGGTCGGCTCCTTCACACCAATTGTTACCGGCAGAACAGCCACCAGCCAACCACTGCTCGGTTAAAGAAGCAATATCGTCCCACTCAACAAAATCAGGGCCGAAAGTATCGGCGAGGCTTGTTAGAGAAATGCTTAACACTAATGTTAAAACCACAACCTTTTTCATCTCATCCTCCCAAAAAATTAACGCTGACCACCAAACTTTGAAAAGCTTTTCAACAACTATTCGGTGCTGCTGATATTTAGACATTTGCCGGATTATGGGTCCCAAGGACCAATTGGCTGGGTCGAAACCACGATATTATCGAAGTAACGCTCCTGCAACTGCGGTGAACCGCTGTTCCAGTAATTCTCAAATAAGACAGCATTTATGGCATAATCCGTATAAGAGGACACAAAATTCAAGTAGTCTCGCCTTGCTTCCAGATTGCCGTCTATCCAAAACTCTTGTATGCCGTTAGATACTCCCGGGTCGTTCAGCTTCACATGGGCCTCCACACAATACCAGATGCCATCATGCACAGAGTCGAATATCGGCGTAACTCCTGCCAGATGTCCAATCCAGTCCATATTGTCAAAGTCATTGTATCCTATACACTTTACTAAGCTGGTAGCCAGGTCCACACATCTTACAGGGTCAACCAGAAGATAATCCCCGCTGCTCCACAAATGGGCTATCATCGCCTGCGACCAGTCGGTGGAAGAAGAAAAACAGGTCGCTCTTGAAAGTTTGGCCGGACTGCCCACCCAGCCGTCCTGCATCTTCAGGTACATCCGGTAATAAACATCCCGAAAGTCCTCGGTATTTCTTATACCCTTATCCATATAAGAATTTGGATTTCGACCAAAGGCAAGTTTGAAACCGCCGGCAGTTTGCTCGCCGGCCTGAAATATGACTCTCATCCCTATAGAGTCGTCAAGTCCAATTCCCTCGACAGGTATGAAATCGCCGGCATTATTGTCATATTCAAAGTACCTGCCAGTCCTGACAAAGGTCGAATCAACTTCGAAATCATCACAGAATATCCATTCCGGATGAATCGTCTGCCAATCATCACATTCATCCGGGAAAATTGGGATCCAGTCATTAGCTAAGATTGCGAAGTCATTGAAGTTGACTTTATCATCGAAATCGGCATCGGCCGTAACTTCCGGACCACTATCAAGCCATTGGTCGGATAACATTTCAATGTCTGCATTGTTGATTACACCGTCATCCGTAAAATCACCGGGAATATATTGCTCTACCGTGAAGTTCCAGATATTGCCCCTGGAAATGCTGGGATCGGTGTCGTTGACTTCATCAATTCGCCAGTAATAGGTCTGCTCCGATTCAAGTAAACCCACAGGGTCATAAGTATTAGCGTCAATGGACTGGTTGCCCTTGTAAACACTTATGCCCACCGGCCAGGTGTTGTCTGCATTGTTCACGTCATCGAAATCCTTACCGAAGTAAATATCATGGTTGTCGCCATTCTGGCCGGCAACCCAGCTAATTTGAACATCAGGAACCACATCCGTCTCCAGATGCATAGGGTTTGGGTTGGTTGCCCTTTCAAGGTTCACCGGTGAAAATGCCGCCACTGAGTGCGTTATTCGGCTTATACTGGGATGATACCAACTCATTGTGACCGACCCAGCCGAAGCCACCAACCTGGTGCTGCCCGCTGCGCTGCTTCCACTACTGGAAATGTTAAACTGCTCGACCATATCGATACCCATTGGTGTGAACGAACCGGCGTCGCTACTACCAACTACATCGACTACCCAGGCACCATCAGTCTGAGTAGTAATATCGGTGGAGATATTATGCCCCGATGTGATAGAATTGGTATCTACAGCCTCGGCGGGTTCTTGAGCCACGCTGGCAAGTGAAATACCACCGCCGCATATCCTTGTAACCTCACCCGAATAACTTACAGCAATAGTATAACCACCCGAAGACGGCAGCTCATCATCAAGCAGATAATACATCTCGGTCTTCATTTTATAGCCCGTCGCTTCCCCTTCGGTTATACTCGAACCGATTACAGAGTGCATATTGACGTTGTTATATTTGATACTACTCACCACAAGGTTGTTATCGCGGTCATCTTCTCCAGCCAGGCCCACTACCAAGATACGATTTTCGCCAGTGCCTATTGTGTGCGACCAGTTTAGTGTCCAGCTACTATTGGTGGCATTTGAACTGTTGGCATCAAAAACAATGTTTTCGCCCGCTGAGATGCTACCGGTCAGGCCCAGTGCCAAAATAAAACAAAAGAAAAGGGTCAATTTATTAGGCATAGAACACTCCTCCGTTAACGGTTAAAATTGCTATAATCAGTCTAAAAATAAAGGTCCATATGGCTTTATCCCTTTATTTATACCAAATTAAGCATATTAGTGTCAAGAAAAAATGGCAGGAACCGTCATTTTAAGGGGTTTAGGAAGTTTATAGCGTGAAAAATCGGCCTACTAACGACTTTCTCTTGTTATTTTTGCTCCGAGAGGATTCAACCTTTCTTCGATTTTCTCATATCCTCGGTCGATATGATAGACTCTCTGGATAGTTGTAACTCCTTCGGCAGCCAATCCAGCCAGAACCAAAGCCGCCGAGGCCCGCAGGTCAGAAGCCATTACCGGAGCGGCTATAAGTTTTTTTATACCGGCTACAATGACGGTCGGGCCTTCCTTGCGTAAATTGGCTGCCATTCGATTTAATTCAGCAACGTGCATAAACCTGTCGGGAAAGATTTTTTCGATTATGACGCTGTTACCGTTACCAAGAGATAAAATCGCCATAAACTGAGCCTGTAAATCAGTTGGGAAACCCGGGTAAGGCTGGGTTGTGATGTCGCTTGGTTTAATTGGGCCGGTACGTGCAACGACACAACCATCGCCTGCCGGCTCAACCGTCACGCCGATATTCCTTAGCCTGTCAACTACAGCCATCATATCATTGAGGCGACAGTTCCGCAGCGTCAATTCACCTGCGGTTATGGCAGCGGCTACCATAAATGTTCCCGCTTCGATTCTGTCCGGAATTACCTGATACACGACAGGTTTTAGTTTTCCTACACCTTCGATAGTCAATCGATGCGAACCAATGCCTGTTATCTTTGCGCCCATTTTATTAAGGCAGTTTGCCAGGTCAGCTATTTCCGGTTCACAGGCAGCCGATTCGATAACGGTTTTGCCCTTTGCCGTCACAGCAGCCATAAGGATATTTGCCGTTCCGAGGACGGTTGAGCCAAATGGTCCGCCGAGAAAAATATCTTTGCCCCTGAGACCTTTCGGGGCCTCGGCAACAATATAACCATTTGCAAGATGTATTTGTGCACCAAGCTCTCTGAGCCCCCTAAGGTGAATATTGACTGGTCTGTCACCAATGGCACATCCCCCGGGCATAGAAACCTCGGCTTTTCCGCAACGGGCAAGTAACGGGCCTAATATACAAATGCCAGCCCTCATCCTGCGGACAATGTCATACTCGCCTATAGGATTATCAACTACCGTCGAGTCTATGCATAAATCACCGTTTGACTTTCTGGTAACCTGACAACCTAACCGTCCAAGCAATTCTGCACAGACAGAAATGTCTGAAAGAAGAGGCACACTTTTTAGAACGGACATACCGGGCGCTAAAATCGCAGCAGCCATTATCGGCAAAGAAGCATTCTTTGAACCGTTTATGTTAACACTTCCGGAAAGCCTGACAGGCCCCTGGATTTTGAATATGTCCATAATCTGTTTTCCCTTGAAAAAACATAACTAATGTAATACAAGAGTCTTTTTATTTCAAGGTTACAAAAAGATATTTTAATGAATGCCCCTGAGCTTTTCGAAAAACTCGGTGATACTGTAACTGCAACAAACATTATCTGCATAGCTGGGATATTATTATTCGGCCGCTGGCTGCTAAAAACATCGTTCGGCAGAATGGCCCTGGCAGATTCGGCGCCGCGACGAAATAATATGCCTCTTTATTTGCCGTTTATCCCGCTTTTTATCTGGTTTGGGCTTCTTGGGCTGACGTTATCAATCACAGGAAAACTTCTGCCTGATTTAGCAGATTGGCAGAAGGTTCTGCTTGTCAATATATCTCTGTGTGCCAGTTCGATAACGACAATGGTACTGATTATCGTTCAGGTTCGCTTCAGTTTTGCCCGGCGATTAAAAGGATTCGGCCTGAATGCAAAAAAAATCCACAAAGATTTTTTCACTGCATTGGTAAACCTGCTCACTGTCTGGCCGATTGTTATGTTTGCACTGGTGGCGACAATATACTTAGGAGAACTCATTTGGGGTCAGGATTTTCAAATGCAGCAGCACGAAGAACTCGAATCAATAGCATTACATCCGCAGATATCGGTTAGAATGTCGATTGTTTTTACTGCTGTAGTTGTAGTGCCTGTGTTTGAAGAAATGCTCTTTCGCGGGCTTTTTCAAACATTGTTTCGTTCAGTTACGAGGAGGCCCTGGCTGTCGATTTTAATGAGTTCGGGCTTATTCGCAAGCGTACATTTAAATATCGAACATTGGCCCGCTCTATTTGTGCTCGCAATATGTATGGGATACTCTTATGAAAAGAGTGGCTCACTGTTTCGGCCTATATTTATCCATTCATTTTTCAATACAATCGCCATAATATCAGCCCTGAATCAGTAATCCAATACAGGGACAGCTATTAAGGGGAAAAACCGAGCCTGGGATTTATTGCATACTAAGAAGGTCTTTATTGTTAATATCCAATATTTATCATCCACCTTGGCCACACGGGCTCGTCATCATTTATGTCGTACATACGATGCCATTTCAGTTTCCACAAGCCCTTAAGCCCTACCGGTCGAGCAGACCAGTCCATAAAAAGCCCGTTAACTTCTCCGTCGTGTCGGTTGATGCAGAAAATTCTCATTTCATCATCGCCCATAGTGCTTCGGGGCATATTTTCAACCAACGGCGGTTCATCCGAACTGAACGGCTGGCCTTCACCGCGAAAAGTGCCGTCCATTATTATCGGTATGTTCCTCGTGCCTTTAACATGTACATTCCTCCAGTACCATGTAGAAGGACGACTTCCACCCGGATTGGAAGCCGGGTCTACATAAAAAAGCCACTCATTTATCACTTAACTTCCGCTGCTTCCATTACCCCATGCGGCATATGGATTTGTTGCACCTTCGCTCTCGGCCCTGGTGGCCATGGGACAATAAAGCATATCCTTTTGGTCATTGTAGTATGGCTTAAACGGATTCATCCACCTTCCACCGAGATATTCAGTGAAATTGCCCCTGTTGTCTTCCATATAGAAATAAAAGACAAGACCCCATTGTTTCAGTTTAGCCTGACAGATAAGCGCCTTTGCCTGCTTTCTGGTTCTCGCCAGAGCCGGCATCAATATTGCCATTAACAGCGCAATAATAGCGATTACTACTAAAAGCTCTATCAGAGTAAATGCTCTTCGTTTCACAATAACGACACCTTGTCTTTTCAATGCTGCTTAAAACCAAACCTAACGTCTGAATACGGCTAAAGTTTTTCGTAGTAAGCTGTTTTTGTTAGTAATCGTCCTTTTCTACGGTTTTGATTTTAATCTCGTCGAATTCGGCTTTTGTGAAACGGCTGTTGGCAATCAGGCCTGGCTGCCAACATTGTTCGAGTCTGCTCGGCCTGGGTTTGGCAACAGGAATGACAAAGACGTCTTCACCGTTATCGTTTTTCTCCATTTTTCCGCCAGCCTGCACGACCGCCTGTCGCACCAGTTTTTCACAAACCTCGATGAGCTTGGGAAAATTGTAGGGGGTGTGGCTGAATTTGCCAGCCGGGTCAAGGGCTGATTTGAATCTCTCGGGCAGTTTGGAGAAGCCCATCGTGGTAAAGAGTATTCCGCCGGCATTCGAGGGATTGCAGTCGGAATACTGTCCGCAGCGGGTCGAAATGACAATCGTCTTGTCCGGGTCGCCTTCGCCGTACAACAGGCCCATTACGATATACGCCCCGTTAATCTTGGCGTCGATATTGAACTCTCTCCTCTCGGGACTGCAGGAGAATCGGCGATACTGAGGGTTGAGGTGGTATTTTTCATTTATAAGGCGCCAGGTCTTTTGCCAATTATCAGGGTTCTGTCTGTACCACATAAGAACATCGGTGATACATTCGTGGTACTGGCTGCCCTTCGGGATGCATTCAAGGCCTGCGCGGACAATCTTTTCGATGTTAGTTTCGAAGAAGGCCTCGGCATACATACCACCGACGAACTGGCCGCCATAAAGCCCGTCGCCGTAATTCATCAGGCGTCCGAACTTCTCACCGAGTTCGATAACGGTATTTGGCAGTCCGGGTGCGATAAGGCCAGCGAAATCGGCCTCGATTTGATAGTCGATATCATCGGCGTGCGTATTGAACTTCGGATGACCCGAGTCCGGTGGGGCAATGCCCTGTCGCAGGTTGATCCGCCCTACCCTGTTGGCGTGCCACAAGTTATAGCCGCTATTGGCAAAATCGATGCCAGCCTGGCGTATAGAGACATCAAGACCATGCAACTCCATCGTTCGCAAAAACGTCATTTCGACGTAAATATCGTCCTGTTTGAACTGATTAACCAGTTTTGGTTTCCATTCCGGCATGTTTGCTTCAGGAATTATTGTTCCTTTGTACCTGAATTCGGTTGGGCCGCCCCAGCCAACGCCGACCATCTGACCAATCCAGCCGGCCTTCATCATGTCGGTATACTGCTTTACGGTCAGCCGGCGGGATTTATTCTGTTCGGCGGAGGCGGCTGGAGAGAAAAGAATAACGGCTGTTATTGCTAATAAAATTAACCTGCGCATGATAAAAACCTTTCTTTTTAATAAAAAAATGCACTATTTTAGCTACATGGGCTTGGCTGCCCATAACGCTTTTCAGGTTAATCTTATCACATCAGTTCGGCTCTATCAATAATAATGTGCTCCAAACTCAGGTTGGCTGGCATAAGGTTTTGCTTAATAAAAAAGCTTTGAAGCAGGTTACATAACCAGTTTGCATTTAAGCAAAATTTCACGCTAAACACGCGTAAAAAGGGTTAAAAGCGTGAAAGGTAAGAATAATTTGACCAAAAAGATGTATTTTTATGTATTTTTGTGTGTAAAGCTGTGTATTTGGGTGTTGGGGGATTTAGGGCACCCTTAATATTGGGCTAAAATCAAGGGTGGGCTCGGAAGAAAAGTGAAAAAACTGAAAAAAAACGTACAAAATGACAAAGAAAAGACGCAAAAAGGAAAAAAAAGAAGAAAAATTG
>CAZTKW010000056.1:0-239 GCA_964614315.1 uncultured Pirellulales bacterium | reverse complement strand
ACAAAAAAGCGACAAAGTGACTCGTTTTATTGTGTGTTTTATGTAAAAATTGCGGTGTGTTTTCAATTCGGGTGTTTTTCTGGTCCTTGGGACTCTTGACGGAGTGACTCGCGGGTCTCGCGCAGGCCGTAGTCGGTTGAGGTTGGGAGAAATGTTAAAATGGGTAGTTTGGGTAGGCTGGGAAAGAAGTAAAAAACAAACACAAAATATAGAATCTTACAGAGGCGCTGAAAAAAGAT
>CAZTKW010000055.1:0-11619 GCA_964614315.1 uncultured Pirellulales bacterium | reverse complement strand
ACGAGCAGGGGCAACATCTGGCGTTTTTCGACTGACAATGGTCAAGCCAGGAACCCGAAGCCGGCTGATTTGACAGTAGATGTAAATGTTATAGACCTTCAGTTCGAATGGGACCGCGCTCCGGGACGTATACCTTACCCAGTCAAGTACAATGTTTACTTCAGCGAGAATTATGACGAGGTAAATGATGTTGCAGTTGATAATACGGGTGTTGCTTATTGCATAGCGAGCAACCAGGATGCCAACAATATCAGCAGGAGCGTTGTTAAGTTAAATACGACTTACTACTGGCGTGTTGATACGAAGGCCATAGACGACCCGTGTACTGTCCGAGGTCCTGTCTGGAGTTGTACAACGCGCAACTATTACGAGGTGGACACATTTGAGAGTTATAGTACTACCACCGGATTAAAGAATTATTGGGCTGGTACCGGAGGTCTTGGAGGCTTCTTTTCACTTAACCTGAGCTATCCTTACACTGATCTAAAGTGTGTTGCCCTTAATTACTATACCTACTTCTCACCGTGGTATGGCGGCATCAAACGCACGCATGTTTCACCTAGTAAACCGTGGAATTTGAAGGCTCCGACGTGGGCTGACTGGACTTTCAGCGGCACAGCAGATGCATTGTCGCTTTGGTTTAGCCCCGGCAGCGACCCCAATCTTTCCAGGCTTGGTCTCGACGAGTTGTATGTAAAAATGACCGACAGCAGTTCGGAAGAGGCGTTGATTCATTACACCGATAACTGGCCGGTAAGCGACTTCGATAACGGCGGCTACCAGGAATGGAATATTGCGCTGCAGGAGTTCAAAGATGATAACAGCAGTATTGACCTGACCAATGTCAAAAGTCTTGAATTTGGTTATCTTGATGGTCTTGGTACTGAGCCGGCCCAAAAGGGTATGGGCTGGATGTACGTTGACCAGATTCGGCTGTATGCCCGTCGATGTATTTCCAGATATGGCCTGCCAGATGCCGATTTGAATGATGACTGCGTGGTTGATGAAGTTGACCTTTCTATAATGGCGGGTGACTGGCTTGATTATGATTACAGTATTACAGGGGTGGCGGTTGACCCATGTGATGCGAATCTTGTGGCACACTGGAAGCTTGACGGGGATGCTTTAGATTCAGGTCCTGACGGTCATCACGGCACGGTTGTTGGTAATCCTGTATGGGACCCGAACGGTATAATAGACGGTGCGATAGCGATTCCAAATGATACGGGCGGGGACTATATAGATTGTGGTGGTGGTAAAAACGAAGGCGAGCCTGACACGTGGGCGGACATCACCGGTGAAATAACAGTTGCAGCGTGGGTAAAGCAAGATTTCCAATGTGGGTGGTGTAATCTCTCTACTGTCGTTAACAAGGGCCGTGAGGTTGCCTGGGAGTTGCACAAGTCTGCCACCAATGTACCCGGCCTTCAGCAATACCATCGAACAATATCCTTCTACGTTGATGTTCCGGAGGTCCCCTGGTATGGAGTCCATGCCAAGACGGTCTTATTTGACTATAAGTGGCATCACGTGGCCGGCGTGTATAAAATCTATGAGCCGGGCGTAAGTTCAGAAGTTAAAGTTTATACCGACGGCGCCGAAGAAGGCGGCCTGGTGTGTTCCGGCTCGCCTATCGGAACCAGTAATAATGATGTCTTTATCGGCGACAGATACACATTAACATTATGGAGCTACCCTTGGCCTGGTCACATCGACGATGTTCGTATCTATGACCGTGCCTTGTCACATGCTGAGATTGTTGGCATTGTAAAAGAGGCACCCCTTGGGCCTTTGGCGAGTTACGAGTTTGAGACTGAAACCGGCGGTGTTACACTTGACAGTTCCGGCGGACACGACGGGACACTTGTAAATGGCGCAACAATCGTTTATGACGCTGACAGAGACAGCAATGTTTTGGAGTTGGATGGTGTCGATGCCTATGTGGAGTTAGCTGACAGCGGTCACGATTTAAATGAACCCAACTGTACGGACGAGCCAGCCAACTGCACGTGGGCGGACATTACAGGGGAGTTCACGTTTACAGCCTGGGTAAAGCCCGATATGAGCGACAGCGGTAATTATCGAGCGGTTGTCTTCGGCAAGGGCGATGACGGGGGATACCATAGGGACTATCCGAGTGAGCCTAATCGTCCGCGTGAAGGATGGTCGATGCTGAGGCTTAACAGTGACAACGTGGTTACCGTTGCAGTTACGAGTACTCCCTGGAATCTCACACAAGTTGAGGGAATTGAGCTAGGTATTGATGTGAACATCTGGGACGGTAAATGGCATCATGTTGCTGCAAATTACCTTCACTACTATGTAGATTTGTACATAGACGGTATTAAAGCTACTGAGTGGTGGACAAACTGGGAACCCAAATATCCAAGCACGACCAACTACCCGGTTTGGATAGGCGCCAATGTGGGAGAAGTGCTTGGTGGCGGAGCTTATTCGGACGGCTATCACGGCTGGAAGGGGCGTATCGATGATGTGCGGATTTATGACCGTACTTTGACGGAATTAGAGATTGCCATCGCTATGGCCGGAGCCGACCTGTATGTGCCGTTGACGTCGCTGGCTAATCTTTACGATGAAGAACTGGCTAACAACAAGGTAATTAACTTTCTGGACTATCAGATTTTAGCAGATGGATGGCTTGAGGACGAGACGTTCCCATTCAGAGATTAACCAAAAGCAGCGAGCAGTCCTGCGTAAAAAGGCGGTGGCAAATGACAAGGTAAGTGAGGGTTTTAGAGCAATTCGTCAATAGCGGCGGTGATATCCTTTTTGCTTGTCAGGCCGACCCATTTTTTCTCTACCTGGCCGCCCTTGAATAAAATAAGGGTTGGAATCGCACTTATGCCAAATTCTATAGCGCTGTCGCGGGCTTCATCGGTATTTAGCTTGCAGATTTTAGCCCTGTCGGTATATTTGTCGGCGACTTCGGCGAGAATAGGGGCCATCATTTTGCATGGGCCGCACCAAGGAGCCCAAAAATCAACGAGTACGGGAGTTTCAGAATTGTGGACGGTCTCATCAAAAGTAGCATCGTTTAGCTCTGTTACATTACCAGCCATTATTGTATCCTTTCCAAATTCATCGCCAAAAAAGCAAAGTCTATTTTAGTGATGCAGGAGAGCGCTGTCAAATTTTAATTAAAATTTATGATTAGTAAATATTTGCAGAAGGCGCGAGTCATTGGTCAATAATTCGCTCCTGTGGCTTTGATTTGCTTTTTGGGGGCAATTCAGTGATAGGAATGGCTGACTGCTGAGGGGTGTCAAAAGATGGCTCTTTTGCAGGAGAGGGAGGTGATGATATTTCAGTGATTGGAATTGATGGTTTTTCCTGTGGTTTTGCTTTTTGAGCGTTGTCGGTGGTTTCTGCTTCAGCTTCAAAGGTCAATATGGCTTTTTGAACCGCCTGCTCTGCGGGTTCATCGGTGAGGCAGCGCAAGTGGAGCTGTTTTGAAGCTTTTGGCTGGTCAACCCAGACGAGTTTCCCTCGAATCAACTCGAGTAGAGCCAGAAAGAGTCCTACCATTACGAGGCGGTTTTTTGCGGCATCGAATATTTTGTCGAAAGGCATAGGGCCTTCTGTCTGCAGGCGATGCAAAATTTCTATCTGATACAGGTCGATGGGTGTGTCGTCTGTGATGTGGCTGATGTCGTATGTTTTTCCGGTAGCGGCCATAATTGAGTCGAAAGCTTCGAGCAGGTCCCAGACGCTGACCTGTTCGAGGTCAACGGCCGGCTCTGTATCAGTTTTTAGGCTGTCGATAATGCTGGGGGGGCGATTGAAACGACTCTTTGCCTGGTCGGCGGCGGCGTTTAGCAGATTGGCGGCATCTTTGAATTTTTTGTATTCGAGAAGCTGACGGATTAGCTCTGCCCGTGGGTCGGTGAGGTCGTTATCATCAATGTCGTCGGGAGCAGCTTTTGGCAGGAGCATGGCTGATTTTATCTGCATTAAAGTAGCGGCCATAACTAGGAAGTCACCTGCTAAGTCGATATCGAAGCCCCTTAACATTTCGATGTAACGGATGTACTGGTCGGTTATGCGGGCGATTTGTATGTCGTAAATGTCGACCTCGTCTTTGCGAACCAGATATAGGAGCAAATCGAGAGGGCCGGCGAATATGTCAAGATTTACACGATAGTCGGCCAATTACTGCTCCTGTTTTTCGTCAAGGTTCAAAATTTCCATAGCCTGTTTTGCCTGACTTTCGAGGACCTGGAGTTCTGTTGCGGCGACGGCAGGTATGGTATATATGTTTGCGGCGTTTTCACCAGCCAGTAGGGATTTGATACCAGCATTGTCAAGCTGCTGCTTTGCGAGGCTTGCCTGGATGGAGTCTGCAAAAGTGGCAACTGTAATTAGTTTATCAGCCATAATTAACCTCCCAATCCTACAGCCTTTCGAACCCTGTCGAGGGTTTCGGAGGCTACGGTTTTTGCGCGGCTTGCACCGTCAGCGAGGACTTTTTTTACATGGTCGATATTATTTTCGAGTTCGGCTCTTTTTTGCCGGTAAGGCCTGAAGTATTCGAGCATCAGTTCAGCGAGTCTTTTTTTGGCTTGGCCGTAACCCATACCGCCGCTACGATATTTGTTTTCCCATTCGGCGAGTTCGTCTGCTGAGGCGACGAGTTTCAAAAGGGCAAAGATATTGCACTTGTCGGGGTCTTTGGGTTCTTCAACGGGTGTGGAGTCAGTGACCATACGCTTTATCTTTTTTTCGACCTGCTTTTCAGGCTCGAAGATTTCGATAGTGTTTCCGTAACTTTTGCTCATTTTTCGTCCATCGATGCCGGGAACGACGGCTACGGATTCGATGATGTGCTCTTTTGGTATTGTTAAAATTTCGCCATAGGTATTGTTAAAACGGATTGCGATGTCGCGGGTGACTTCGATGTGCTGTTTCTGGTCGGCACCTACGGGGACGAGATCGCTGTTGAAGATGAGGATGTCTGCGGCCTGCAGGACCGGATATGCGAACAGTCCGTGATTCGGGCTTAGGCCCTGAGCGACTTTGTCCTTGTAGCTTGTGCATCTCTGTAAGAGTCCCATCGGGGTTATACAGGAGAGAATCCAGGTTAGTTCTGTAACCTCGGGGACGTCGGACTGGCGCCAGAAAACGGTTTTTTCAGTGTCGAGCCCGAGAGCAATATAATCCATTGTGACGTCGAGGGAGTTTTGTGCGATTTCTGCGGGAGAAGGGCTGCTCGTGAGAGCGTGGAAGTCAGCGATGAAATAAAAACAGTCGTTTTCAGCCTGCAGTTGGAGGTGCTGGCGCATAGCGCCGAAGAAGTTGCCAATATGCAGCCTTCCTGAAGGCTGTATGCCCGAAAGAACTCTCAAATCAGTCTCCTTATGTCAAAAAATAGCCGGAAAAAGTGAAAAAAAACGCAAAAAGTTATACGAACTTTGCATAAAAGTAACAATAAATGGAAAAAATGTCAAGGATTTTGGTGTAATTTGGTACCGAATCCTCGACGATAGAGAAAATTTTGGTTGCCCGATATCAGGAGTACAAAAAATCTTTCCGATATTAAGAGCGCAAAAAAAATGTCCGATGACAGGGGTACAAAAAAACTGTCCGATATCATGAGCACACCGGCCGATATCATGAGCACAAAAAAGCTGCCCTTACCTGTCGGCAAGAAGGTTGCACGCTTTAAATGGTCGACCTGAACGAACAGACCACTTCGGGTCGGTAACGAGCAGTTATTATCGGTATCGGCCGGAGTTTTGTTTACACAGACAAAAATAGTCTCAAGCCATTATTTTCTGCCGATGCTTTTTAAATATTTCTTTGACTTGCGAAGTTTCATTCTGCCGGCTTTCTTTTTTACGGCGTCAGTTTTTCGGCCGAGCCTAGCAGCTATTTTTGATGTTGGGTTTGTGGAGAAAAGCTTTTTGAGGAGATTTTCTTCGGCTTTAGTCCAGAGGCCCTTTCGGCCTTTTTTCTTAGCGGCTTTTTTCTTAGCGACTTTCTTTTTTGCCTTTTTCTTCTTTGCCATTTTTTGCTTCCTTTCCTTAAATGGTAATTATTTTAATTCTCATCTTTGGTTTTGCTATTAAACAGTTGCCATATAATTTATATGTGGTATTTTATGTTGTCAAGTTTTTTTATAATAAAAGCCAATAAAAAAAGCGGTGTTGAAAATGCCATAGGGGACATGATGGCAGAGATTGAGGAAAATTCGGTTGGTATCGTGACAACAAAGACGATACAGTTGGTCGAGCAGGACAAGCCACTGAAGCTTGACTGCGGGAGAAGTCTGGGTCCTATTGATGTTTCCTACGAGACGTACGGTGAGCTTAACAAGGCAGGTGACAATGCGGTTTTGATTTGCCATGCTCTCAGCGGTGATGCTCACGTTGCCGGTTACAACAGCGAGGAAGACAAAAAGCCCGGTTGGTGGGATGTTATGGTCGGTCCGGGCAAGGGCATCGATACAAATAAATATTTTGTTATCTGCTCGAATATTCTTGGCGGCTGCCGGGGAACTACGGGTCCTTGTTCTGTTAACCCGGCGACAGGCGAGGCTTACGGACCGGATTTTCCGATTATAACAATTGCCGATATGGTGAGAGTTCAGAAGCTGCTGCTTGACAAGCTTGGTATAAAAAGACTTTTGTCGGTAATTGGCGGTTCGATGGGGGGAATGCAGGTATTGCAGTGGGCGATAGAATATCCTGACTTTGTTAAATCGGTGATTGCGGTAGCTACAACTACTCATCTCGGGGCGCAGTCGATAGCTTTCGATGCGGTGGGTCGAAATGCGATACTTGCGGACCCTAATTTTTTCGGTGGTCGATACAAAGATGAAAAAAGACCCAATATGGGCCTGAGTATAGCTCGTATGATAGGTCATATAACATATCTTTCTGAACAGGGTATGCGAGAAAAATTCGGTCGCAAGCTTCGAGGGGCTGCAGATTACAGCTACGATTTCAATTCCGAATTTGAGGTTGAGAGTTACTTAGATTACCAGGGGCAGATATTCGTGGAGCGTTTTGACGCCAACAGTTATCTTTATATAACCAAGGCGATGGATTATTTCGACCTTGAAAAAGAATACGGTTCTTTGGAAAAGGCTTTTGCGAATGTCAAGTCGAGATTTCTTGTAATTAGTTTTGCGAGTGACTGGCTTTTTACTCCGGCGCAGTCCAAGGCAATAGTTGATGCGCTTTTGGCCCGGGGTAAAGATGTCAGTTTTTGCGATATAACGTCCCCTTATGGTCACGACGCCTTTTTATTAGAGCCGGAGTTGTTAGGCTCATTTATTTCGGGCTTTTTGGGCGCAACTCACCGACCCGGAGAGAGAAGAGAATATAAGAGCGTAAGAGTACAAGAGCAGAATCAAAGAGGCAGTTTTGGGCAGGCCCATCGTGTTCGGGTTGACTATGCGTTGATAGAGTCGCTGATAGGGCCCAAGAGCACCGTGCTTGATATCGGCTGCGGCGACGGAGAATTATTGGCAAACCTTACAGCAGACAAGGAGATAAAAGGTGAAGGAATCGAACTTGAGCAGGAGCTTGTCCTGGCCTGTGTGAATCGGGGGCCTTCAATCATCCAGTATGACGTCGAACTCGGTCTTGAAAATTATGCAGATAAAAGTTTCGACGTAGTGATACTTTCTCAAACGGTTCAGACTCTGAAGAATCCGGTAAAGATATTTACGGAACTGTTGCGAATCGGCAAAAAAGTAATAGTAAGCTTTCCGAATTTCGCTCACTGGCGATGCAGGGCGCAACTCTTTTTCTACGGCCGGGCGCCGGTAACAAAGCAATTGCCGTTCGAGTGGCACGATTCGCCGAATATACACTGTCTGAGCCTGAAGGATTTCGATGAGTTCTGTAGTGATTTAGGGGTGAAAGTAGAAAAAAGAATACCGCTAAGCAAGACCCGAATTGCTCCGGTGCGCTTTGCGCCGAACCTGTTCGCCGAGCAGGTTATATACGTAACCAGTAAAGACTAAAACAACGTTCCGAAGTTTTTTGACCGTTCAATGTGATTTTGATAAGATTATTAACATTGAAAGGACTGAATTATATCTTTTAAGCGTTTAAATGGGAAATGTCAGTTGACACCAGACAAACAAGCTATGATTAAAGAACTTGTGTATTTTTATATTTTGCAAAAAAAAGCTTGCAAAATACGGTGTCGTAGCCTACATTGACAATGATTTAAATTGATTTCCCGAAGATATCGGTGAATGGAGTGTTCCATCACGATTCGGGGAGTTTTGTAAGAGGCTAAAAGGTTAGGGAGGTAGGAAATGAACATTCGGTCATTGATCACGGTGATGGCGATTGTGGCGGTCGTTCAGTCCGCAGCGACGGGTACATTTACCTTAACGGGCAGCGACTTTCTGGCGGTTACGAGCTACCATACACAGGGCGATTTGTACGACGATAGTTCGGCTGATATCCAGCCCGGCGGCAGTGTCGATCAGCTTTCAGTATACGATAACAGCGACGTAATGCTTTCCGGCGGCAGCGTCGATCAGCTTTCAGCGTACGATAACAGCGGCGTAATGCTTTCCGGCGGCAGCATCGGTCAGCTTTCAGCATCCCAATCCAGTATCGTTACGATCTTCGACGGCTTTATAATCGAGCTTTACGCCGACAGTACCAGCGCTGTGAATGTATCCGGCGGGTCCGCGACAGAACTTTCCGCCTACGGCTCCAGCACAGTAAACATCTCCGGCGGGGCCGTGACGGGCTATCTGGGGGGCTGGGAAACGAGCGAAATTGAACTAACCGGCGGGGCGATTACCTATCTTGACGCTGGAGATTTCAGTTGGACCACGTTCTATGGATACGGTTGGTCGGCAACTAGCGGCCTGAGCATCGTGGGCGATCAGCTCTTCGGAACTGGATGGCTGGGCGGGTTCTGGGCCGACGGCACAGCCTGGAACACGGAAATAGGTTGGAATGACGACACTGCAACGATCAGATTGGTAGAAAGTCCTGCGCCCCCCGTGGTTCCGGCTCCGGGTGCGATTTTTCTGGCGGTGACGGGGGTGAGTATGGTTGGCTGGCTACATCGTCGGCGCGCCCTGTAATCCAGACAGCGGCAGCGAGAAACTCAACGGAACGCTTGATATGGCAGGTAATGTCTCCGAATGGTGTAATGATTGGTATTTAATCACATATTACAGTTCCAGTCCGCCGAACAATCCTACCGGACCAACTTTAGGAAGTTACCCCGTTATTCGCGGCGTCGGCTAGGGCGGCTGAGCCCCCCACTGTCGTGTAGCATCCCGTGCCCACTACGGCCCCGACGGCCAGCCGGTTAAATTAGCAAACCAAAGTTTGAGAAAGTGCAACCTTGACGATAACCAAGTTATAGTTCATAGTATGACTATCCGGTTTGTATTTATGGTTGAGAGCGATTTTGTTTGGGGTTATAATACTACTTAATGCCAATGATAAGGGCAAATGAGCATGCTCTTGTTACTTTTCTGACTTTTTGTTCTTCCCACAAGGCTGTTATTCATAGCCTTAGAAGAATTTCTGCAACCTATTTTTTCATTGGTTTGGGGACAGCATTTGCCTCGTGGCTTGTTTTTCTTGCGTTTCACTTGTTCGAGTATGCAAACTTTAACCTTTTTACTTACGAGTCTAATGGTGTCCTGACCTTCGAAGTCGGTTCCGTCGTTGAGTCTTCCGGTAACGGTTAAGGTCGCGGAAATTTCCCGAGTATCCAGAAGCATCTGCTGGATTTCCCCTCGGTTGAATTTGACAAGCACCTTTTGTTCTTCCTGGTCGATATTGGACCGTTCGGGTTCGATGCTGTCGTTGAGCCTGATACTTGGGATATTTACATCGGTAATATCATATCCATCACCGAGTGAGATGGCACAATTAATCCAATTACCGTTGCTTTGCAGATTGAGGGTTTTTGGTGTTATTTCAACATCAACCGATATTGCGAGCATTACTTCGTCGGCTCCGATATCTATTCTTGTACCTGCTATTCTCGGGTCACCATCGATGTCAGTTTCGCCAGAGCCGGGAATAAAGCCGGGGTCACCGGCATCGACACAGGGCGAGTTTTTCAGCAAATGGTAATTGTCTTCCGGCGAGCCAGGGTCGACAAAGTTAGGGTCGATATTAATATTTCCCGGGCCCCATATAAGGAAACATCCGGGGTCGGATATTATATTTTCAGCAGGGTTGCGAACGTCACAGTAGGAAAGCTGGACAGTGGTGGCAAGACCTGAGTTTGCGACTCGTATTTCTGCAGCAGATGGGGCAGTATTGGCCCAAATGATAGTGTTGTTTGCGGTCAAGTTACTTGATTGGTAGCAATAGATGCCGCCTGCGGAGGATGCAGCGGTGTTTTGGCTGATAGTGCAATTCCCAATGATTGGCTTTCCTGCGTTGTCGCTGTACACAGCCGCTCCTTTTTGTGCGGAGTTGGCTGTAATAAAGGAGTTTGCTATTTTCGGACTTGCGCCGTTGCAGTATATCGCGCCTCCACCGACTAAAGCAGAGTTTTCCTTGATAGTGCAGTTTGTAATTTTGGGGCTTGTATTAGTATTTGTACAGGCAATTGCTCCGCCCAAATAAGCAGAATTATTGATAAAAACACAGTTGGTAATCAAGGGGCTGCTGCGGTTTGAGCAGTAAATTGCGCCACCCACGAGACCGTTTCCATTTGTGACGGTAAATCCGGCAAGAGTTGAGCCGCCATTTTCGGCCATTTGGAAGACAAAACCACGACCTTTACCCTCACAGTCGATGATAGTTGTGCTTACAATTAGAGGGTCGGCAGGGTTTGTACTTTGTAAGGTAATTGTTTTTCCATTGAGGTTTATGTCTCTATTTCCGGAGCCTTTATATGTTCCCGGTGCAACAATCACGGTATCCAAAGGACTGCATGCGTTGACGGCGGCCTGTATGGTAGAGTAATCTGCAGGGACATAGTGAACGGCTGCCGGTGCCAAAGGGGCGATAAGAAGGACAATCAACCAGATTTTAATTTTTAAGTGCTTCATTTTTTTCACATAGATTATTTTTTTGAATTACCCAAGTCACCTTCAAAAATTACGGTACAACTTCAGAATACGAATCAGCGACATAATAGAGAAGTAATTCCGGTCCGAAACCCGCGGGCACCTCGCTGCCACCCGAACGGTTGAAGAAAAGGTCGCTGTTGCCGCTTAAGGTCATAGGGGTATCGGAATAATTAAGTATTGAGCCATCAATAGTACCGCCGGCATTTCCAAAGAATTCGATGCCATTTGCGGCGATAGCGCCATTTAGGGTTTCAAAGCTTCCTCCGAAAGAGGCACTAAATCCCGGAGCCATAAGGAATGTCCCGGTTTCGTCTCTGAGCTGGTCAAAATCCGGGTCATCTTCGGGCAGGTCAGAAACAGGGTAACTGGTGACATTGCCTAAAAATATTATCTGGTTTGTAGCTGAGTTGTCTGCCAGGTCGCCATCTCCGACAATGATGCCGGTTATATCACAGTTGCCGGTAAAAGTAACGATGTTCGGTGTTTCGATAAATACGATTCCTATTAGAGTTGTGTTTCCGGAGAAGATAATAGGGTCAGGAGGGTTGGTGGTTGAAGCGGGAATTCTAATATTTTCAAGC
>CAZTKW010000054.1:10955-11654 GCA_964614315.1 uncultured Pirellulales bacterium | reverse complement strand
TAATAGAATTAGAGAAAAGGGGTGATGATAGGGGTTTTTTTGCGCGCTTCTTTTGTAAACATGAATTGGAAAAAAAGGGCTTAAATAATAATATTGTTCAAATCAACAATTCATTAAGTGAGCAAAAAGGTACTTTGAGAGGTTTACATTATCAGCTTGCACCATATGAAGAAGATAAGATTGTTCGTTGTATTAATGGTCGTTTGTATGATATAATTCTAGATATGAGAAATGAGTCACCAACATTCGGAAAATGGATAGGAGAAGAATTAACTGCTAAGAATAGGAAAATGATATATGTGCCGAAAGGATTTGCCCATGGATTAATAACATTAGAACCTAATACAGAAATAATTTATTTAGTAACGCAATTTTATGCACCTGAATATGAAAGGGGAATAAGATGGAATGACAATAGATTTAATATTAAATGGCCTATTGAGCCACTAGAAATATCAGAAAAGGATAAAAATCACCCTGATTTTAATATTAATTACCATTTGTAAATTAAATAAAATGAATATACGCCTTTTTAAACCATCATTGGGGAATGAAGAGCTTAAAAATATTAATGACGCTTTTGAACGTTCATGGATTGGGCTGGGTCCAAAAGTAAATGAATTTGAAAAGAGATGGGCTGAACTTGTCAATGCCAAAATAGCAATCGGTTTAAATTCAGCTACAGCCGCACTTCACCTT
>CAZTKW010000054.1:0-10945 GCA_964614315.1 uncultured Pirellulales bacterium | reverse complement strand
TATTCGGATTTGAAAAAGGGAAGAAAGTACTTGTTCCATCACTTACATTCAGTTCAACTGCATCAGCTGTTTTATATAATGATTTGATCCCGGTATTTGTTGATTCTGATCCGGTTACTCTTGGAATTAGCCTTGAGGACCTTGATCGCAAATACGATAAAGATTGTGTAGCCGTAATGCCAGTTCATTATTGCGGTCATCCAGTGCCCATGGAAAAGTTAGTTCCTTGGGCACGTGCCAGAAACTTAAAAATAGTTGAAGATTGTGCTCATACAAGTGGCTCAGTATATAAAGGAAAGAATTTGGGAACTTGGGGTGATATTGGATGCTTTAGTTTTGAAGAAAAGAAGCTTATAACAACAGGGGACGGAGGTATGATGGTTACAAATGATCCTGAATTATTCAAAGATGTGAAAGCCATGCGTTGGGTGGGTATTGATAAAGATAACTGGAAAACAGCCCAAAAATATACCGAAGCTGACAAAAATGCCATGCATTGGTTTTACGAACTTAACGTATTAGGCTATAAATACAACATGAATGATCTCTCGGCTTCAATAGGATTGGCACAACTTGCGAAATTACATATATTTAATAATAGACGATCAAAAATTATTAAACGCTATATGGAAGATATTAAATACATGAAGGTTATAAAGCCATTAATCCCTTATGAACCCGATAAATACGTATACCAAATGTTTGGAATACGTACTGAAAAAAGAAATGAACTGATGATATATCTAAAATCCAATGGAATTGCTACAGGTTGTCATTATACGCCATTACATATTCAACCTTTGTTTAAGCCCTTTAATGGTGTTTGTCCTTTTGTAGAAAAAGAATCGAACAAATTTATTACATTACCACTACATGCAGATATGACGGATAAAGAAGTAGAATATGTGCTTGAGGGAATAAAGGGATTTGCATACAAGTATTAAGTATGCCGTCCATATCCACTAAAAAATAGTATTAGCATTAATCTTTATATTCTATTTAATCTGCACTTCAAAATATCAATATTAATGATAAACCAAGGACAGAATAAAAGCATATGGACTGCAGAGTGGCAAACCCTCTCCCATATCTGAGATTCAGATGTGGGATTATTTTGGATTACGACCTTGGATTTTAAAATACACACCACGTGAAGGTAAGATATTGGAAGCAGGCTGCGGTCTTGGTCGATATGTCTTTTATTTATCTACATTCGGCCTAGATATAGAAGGATTAGATTTTTCTGAAGAGACCGTACAATTTCTTAATGAATGGAAGAAAGAAAATGGTTTTAATGATCTTATTTTTAAGACGGGTAATGTACTAAATTTGCCTTACGAACACACATCACTTTCAGGGTATTTATCTTTCGGAGTGTTAGAGCATTTTATTGAAGGTCCATATAAAGCATTAGCAGAAGTAAAAAGGGTATTAAGACCTGGAGGCATTGCCGTTATTTCTACACCATCTGTTTCATTTAATATAAGATTATGTAGAGTCAAGCAAGGGATTAAGAATATTGTTAAAAAAACTATCTTTTATCCAATTAATAAGCCAGAGTTCTTCCAATATTGGTTTAAAGCTAAACAATTAAAAAAATATATGACACAATCTGGATTAACTGTAACACGATTTGATAACGCTGCTTTGTTGTATGCTTTTTTGGAATATAACAATTTTAACATAAAACGAATTAAACCAAAAACATTTGCTTATTGGTTTGCTGAACGATTTGAAAACACATATTTTAAAAAGATGGGAGCACAATCCATTACAATAGCAGTAAAAACTGCAGAAAAAATGCACTGTTTTATATGTGGAGCTAAAGAAGCTTCTCTAGATTCATTAAAGGAATATGATGTCCCTATTTGTCCAGATTGCAGGAATTCTTCTGTTGCATTATTTTATAAGAGAGGAGTGAAAGTAAGGTTCGATGGTTCGTATATCATAGAACCTCCGTTAGCCGTTCAACAATTAACATGTGATTTTTGTAATAAAAACTTTACTACATCAAAAATATTTGAAAATTATGGATTTTCAAAAAACGTCTGTCCTTCATGTCTTAGAGATAAAAGAATCAATATTACTTTATCTAATAAATATGTGAAACCGGTTTATCGAAGCAGAAAGTCTAACAAATCTATAGAAAGCTTATAACATGCTTGCCTGTTAGCAGGAAACTAAAGATTCCTGCGGAGATATAAATATCATTGAATATGTGCTTAATGCATGTTATTTGTTCCGCTTTCGACAGGTTGGTGCTTTAAACATTAGTAATATGAAATTGGGCTTTGGTATACAAACAAGAATTCAAAACGTATACACACATCTTAACCTCTTCAGGTTTTGGCTCAGAAAATGTTTGCTAGGTTTCGATATAGCAAATCAATTTCTACGAAGAGTGGATAAAAATGCTATAAAGATAATTCTTAAAAGAAACGGTGCCACAATAGGTAAAGATTGTGATATTGAAACCGGATTAACTTTCCACAACTGTAGAGATTATTCCAATCTGAGTCTCGGCAATAATTGTCATATAGGGAAAAACTGTTTTTTCGATTTAAGGAGTAAAGTGCATATTGAAGAAAACGTGGTGATATCAATGCAATCTATGTTTATTACTCATCAGGATATTAATAAGTCTGATCTAAGAGTTCTTTATCCGGCTAGTACGGCAGCCATATATATAAATAAGAATTGCTATATAGGTACTGGAGTTACTATTTTACAAGGTGTTCAACTTGGTGAATCATCTGTTATTGCTGCAGGATCGATAGTAACTAAAAATGTGGAACCTTATACCATGGTTGGCGGGGTGCCGGCAAAGTTTATTAAAGCATTACCAAATATAGAAAAACACCAAGAAGATGCTTTTTAAACGAAATAAAGAATTTTTTGAACTACTTCTTTATCTGACGGTTGCAGTAGTCTTGATTTATTACGTACCCGCACCATTCAATAAAATATTATTTCTGGGTTTACTTCCATTAGCATGGAGAACCAAAAGGGATTATTTATGGCTGGCATTCTTCTTTGTCGTTGAAGACACGCCCAGCGGATTATTCTCCGGCGGGCTTGTGGGGGATCCTTACAGGTTACCTATTTATAATCTAATGCCGGATATTTCTTTTACAATCAGAGAAATATACCTTCTCTTAATACTGGTTAAGGTATTATTCAAACCTGTATATAAACAAAATCTTCAAAAAAATTATTTCAAAAAAGAACTTTCATTATTGGGATATTATTTATTTGCCCTTCTTATTATTTCCACTTTCATGGGTATGACATTTGATGGTTATAAAAGCTTATATAAAATATGTCTTAACCTGACTCTTTTTATAAGCGTCCCGATGATTTTTTATCACCGTGACTATTTTGTAAAATTTCTAAACATTATATTTCCTTTTGCGATTATAGCTATTCTCTTTCAGGTTTATTCCCTTACTTTCGGGCAACAACTTATAGCTGTTTTAAAGCCGGGAGTGTCTTCAGTTCAGGGAGTTTTATCCGGCAGCGGTAGTGCAGAAGAGTGGCAAAGACCTATCGAAATGGCGCATGTGCTATTGGTATGTTTTATCGGTAGTTTGTTCTTTTTAAATAAGGGGAATAAATTTTTTAAACCAGGATATTTGATTACAATAAATCTGGTGAGCTTTTTAGCGATTTTTCTGACAGGAACAAGAACCTGGTTCTTAGCACTAATCGTAGTCTATCTCTATTTTTTCCTAATCAGATTACAACAGCTTTCCACCGGATTTATCAGGTATATATTTATTATTTCTGCACTTGTAATTGGTATTGGTTTTGTCCCTGTGATACGCAATCAGATATTCAATGCGTGGGATCGGCTATCAACGCTCGAGAATTTTGCGGAAGGAGATATAACTGCCGGTGGCACAGTGAGTCGTTTTGATGTCAGGGGACCCCGGGTTATGGAGGGCTTCAGGGCAAGTACAATTATTAGCGGGGCAGGATTTAGTAAACTTTATTATGAATACCAGGATGGACATGTTGGTTATCAAAATATGCTGTTAAACGCCGGAATAGCAGGAATTATCCTTTTTGCTTTAATTATTGCCAAAGCTCTCTATATCCCTTATAGAATGAGTATGTTCGGAAATTTGCCCTCTCTATCAAAACATGAGCTGAAAGCAAGTAGTTTATTATTAATAGCACTCCTTATAATAAACACAGGCACGCAGACTTTAGGCTATACACCGGATGGAAATAATAGGTATCTTTTAATGGTACTTGCGCTAATTTTTATCAATCAGGCGATGAATGCAACTTCAAAATATTACTATCATACATCTCTCGGAATGTCTCAAAAAATTAAGTAATTAAAAATATTTGATAAAAAATAATTTACAATGAATGCAAAATAATACAAAGAATATTGTGCCTGTAGAAAATCGAGAATATAGTGAATATTTTATTAGGTTAACCAGGGAGTATTTAGCCAAACCAAATTCTAATCCACAATTCCAGAAAGAACTCGATTTTTTTATTAGGTATTCAAAAAAATATAGCATGGGTAATAATTTATTGGAGATTGGATGCGGAACAGGGCGCATATTGATATTTCTTGCAAAAGAAGGCTATTCTTGCTGGGGCGTAGATTTTGATCCAGTTCAGATAAAATGTGCAAATGAAATAAAAAAAGAACTAAATATCAAAAACATTAATTTTTCGGTTGCAAATATTGGGGATGAAATATTTGAGGATATAGAATTTGATATAGTAATTTCCAATGATCTGATTGAACATCTTCCGGAACAGGAATTAATAAAATATTTTGAAAAGGTAAAAATGTTAATGAGTGATAATGGGATATTCCTAATACATTCCAAACCATTAAAATACACCTATTTATTAAAAAGAAAATTTGTCTTTTTTATCTTAATTTTCTTTTTCTTGCCCGAGCGACTGTTTAATTATTATTTAAAACAACTGGATTATTTGATACCCAGGGTATATAAATTCTTTACAAGAAAGAATTTGCAGGATACATGGCAGGATTTGCCACCAGGACATTGTAATCCACCTGATGAGGAAATTGTTCGTATCCAGTTAGAAAAAAGTGGACTTAAAGTTAAAGAAATTAATACATATCATCCAGGTACACATAAATATAGCAACGTTTTTAGAAGAATTTGTAAGTCAAAAAAATTAAACTCTTCAATCTATATTTTTTGTACCAAGCATGCGCAATAATATTTCTAAGGAACTTTCATTAAAGTGCTTAAGCAAAAATTTATACTTACATACGTAACCGGTTTCATCACCCTTCTTTTTGGGATGGCTTCAAGCATAATCATTGCCCGGGTGGGAGGTCCAAATTTGGTCGGCACTCTAGCTTTTGGGATGGCTTTTGTTACAGTATTTCAATTCATAACGGATCTTGGGATTGGTACAGCACAACAAAAATTAGTTACAAGTACAGATGATATTAGTGATTATGTTGCAACGTATGCTGTATTAAAGATCACAACTTCTTTTATCTTTTTAATTGTAATAGTCTCTTATTATTATTTGCAGGTTCATTTATTTGGTAATCCTGATATTGATAAACCTGAAATTAAGACAGTAATTTTTATTTATATCGCGATTAATTTTTTTAACTCAATTAGCTACATTTTCAGGACAAATTTTATTGCCAGAACGGAAAGAGCCAAAGTTGACATCCCTTCTTTCGTTCAAACCGCCTTAGACAAAATATCGCGAATAGTATTAGTTTTCATTGGCTACGGAGCTATTGCATTAGCTACATCATCGCTGGTATTTGTTATCCTTGTTATCCCAATAAACTTTTATTTGTTTAAAAATTATAAATTTGGCAGATTCAGAAAAGATTTGGTTAAAAATTACATTTCTATTTCAATACCTGTAATAATTATTATGTTCGCACAACGGTGGATTGATAATATAGACAGGATATTACTGCAGGAATTACACGGAACTTATGAAGTCGGACTATATATGGCCGCCTTCTCTCTTTCTGTACCGGTGAAGCTTTTAGGGAACAGTGTAAGTAGTCTTTTATTCCCCTCTTTTTCTACTCTTCTTTTCCAAAATAAAATATCGGAAATATCGGGTTTAATATCTAAATATAGAAAATATCTGATTGGAGTATTTTTACCATTTCTCGTTATAATTATTTTGTATAGTTCACAAATTGTGTTATTTCTGTTTGGCGAAAAATATCGTGCTACCATTGTTTACTTTCCTTTCATTTTAATAACCTTATTCATTTATATTTATACATTACCCTATCTAAATCTTGCTTATGCAAAAGGGCTGTTTAAACACATTGCTGTTATAAGCATCATTATTTTAGCATTTCAGGCCTGTTTGATATATCTCTTGAGTGCAAAAGCAGGATTAAACCTGAAAGGATTAGGAGCTGCATTCGCATTATTATTAACAAATATCATTCTTTATTTTGTTTATGATAAACTAACAAAAAGAATACTTAATGTTAGAATAGACAAAAATATTTATTTGATTTTAGCAATGCAGATTGCATTGGGATTTCTGGCAATGTTTGTTTTGAAATTAGATATAATTTTTCTTTATTTTATTGTTCCGGTGATATTCTTAACGCTCATATTTTTTGTGGAATGGAAGGCTAAAATAATTACAAAAAGTGACTTAAAATTCTTTATCAGCATCATACAAGTAAAGCCAATGTTAGATTATATAAAGAATGAAATGAATCCCGCTCAGCCTGATGAAACCCCTTAAAATAATCCATTTATCAGGCTTCGCATACTATAAACCGCCCAGTCATCCGGCTAAGGATTCCGATTATTATTTTGTTGCCTCATGGGCAGGCTTAATAGCACGACGATTAAAAAATTATAAACCGGAACTGGATATTGAAAGCTGGCGTGCTGAAGATGAATTTGATAAAAAAACTGAAAGGGAAATATTTAATATAAAAGGAGTAATCTGGCCATATAAAAAACCTATAATAAGGAAACTCCTTACAATCGACATGGTTAGAAGACTTAATGAATTAAAAAAAAATTATTCCGTTATTCTTCAATATCATGAACTCTTTAATGTTCGTTTTGTAATTTTATTTAAACTTTTTTGTCCGGGGATTAAAGTAGTCCTCTCCCATCATGGCGGGGTTCCTCCTGAGGAGAATACTCTTAAAGCCCAATTAATTAAGACTTTTTATAATAAGCACAGGATATCTTACATTACCTATTTAAGTCTGGGCACAAAACAATTTTTGGAAAGAATAAAGTTACATCCCCCGTTAAAATTTTTACCTGTGGGTGCAGATTTTGATCAACTTAAACCTGAAAATAAAGCTGAATTAAGAAAAGAACTAGGTTTAGATCCTGCTGTAATTTATGGAATTTATGTTGGTAAATTTTACAGGCTTAAAAGTGTTGATCTAATCCTGGAAGCTTTAAAAGAACTCAAATCAAAATACAACTTCAGCGTCATATTTGTGGGAGGTTCAAACACTTCAGAAAATGATCTTTACAACGAAGTTATAAATTCCGGTTGTTCATACTTTGGCGTAACTCCATGGCCGGAAATGGTAAAATATTACAACGCTGCCGATTTTTATATTCATCCCGCTTTTCATCCTGCTTTCGGCGGATTGGACGTTTCCTGGATTGAAGCTTTAGCCTGTAATATTCCGGTGTTAAGTCCACAATTGTCGTATTTGGATTTTGATCCTTCCGAACTAGGAGTTTTAATAAATGATAAATCTGAGGTCATTGAAAAGACAGAATGGATGATAAATAACTATAATATGTTTATTAAGTGCAGAGAAACAGCGCAGAAGCATCTTGATGGCAATACTGCAATAATGGAGAAACTTATAAAAATTTATGACGAAATCTACCGTTAAGATCATTCACATAATGAATCATCCTCCGGCTTATGAGGAATATGCCGAGAAGCCCCGGCCTGAAATTAACTGGGATACACCGAATGGTAGTTGGGTGGGGATTTGGGGGTATGATTGGGCTGACCTTTTATCTATTGAGACAAGAAAATTGAGCAAAGAATTTGAACATGAAATCTGGCAGCCTGATTTTCGTGCTGACCAGATTTACAGTCAGGAAATATTTTCTGGAGTGATTCATAGACTATTTCCTGCTGTGAAGAGAACAATATGGATTGGCCTTAGAAAATCCTGTGAAGTTGATTCCCCTGCCATGATTCAATTCCTAATAGATGAAAGTACTTATGGAGTAATCTTTCATATAGGGCAATCTGTAACTTCTAAAATTAACAGGGAATTACTGATGTCGTTTAATAAAGCCCATTTTGTTTTTTCATTTCACGGGCAAATTACTCTGCCAATTATCAGTTTGTTAAGACTGCAAAAAAATCTTTTCGCAAAAATTCATTATTTAAAGGAACATACTCTTGCCAGGAAGTTATTTAGACAAATTTCTTTTTTAACCTATCAGAGTGAAACAAACCTAAATTACCTCAGCTCTTATTATAAAGGCCCTATCGCAAAAATTACAATGGGCATTCATTTTGAAAAATATCAGGGATATGATAAAAATAAATGTCGCATTGAATTGAAATTACCAACAAACAACAAAATCCTTTTAACAATATGCAGATTATATTACCTAAAGCAGGTGGACAAAGTAATAGAGATCCTTTCAAATATTGAAAAGGATTTCTATTACATAGTCGTGGGGCACGGAACTCGAGAGTATGAAGAATATTTAAAAGGTAAGGCTGAAAAATTACTGGAACAGAATAAAATAATATTTGCAGGATATAAAACCGGGTCCGTGTTGATGAAATATCTACGTTCAGCAGACCTTTTTATTCATGTTTCAAAAGCCGAAGCAGGGCCCGTTGTTAATATGGAAGCGATGGCTTGCGGGTTGCCTGTATTCTGTACTGCCACCGGGAATACTGCAGAAGTCTTAAAAGAGAATAAGACTGGGATTGTAGTTGGAATTAAAGATTATAAAGATTGGAGAAATAAAATTATAGATTTTCTAAAAGGGAAGCCTGTAACAGCATTAGATATTGATGTTGTTAAGGAACACTATGATTGGAAGAATGTTGCTGAAAAGTTTTTTGAAATTTACAATCAGTTAAGAAATGAATCCGGGCAATAATCCATTAATATTTGTTCTTATTTTATCTTATAACGGCAAACATCTTTTAAAAGATAGCATTTCATCATATCTCGCAAATGTTTATCCAAATTTTGAAGTCGTTGTGATTGATAATGGTTCCACTGATGGAACAAAAGAGTGGGTAAACCAAAACTACCCTGAAGTATTTGTTTTACGAACAGAAAAAAACCTTGGTTATTCCGGAGGATTTAATTTAGGTCTGGATTACGCCTTTAATCAGAATAAGGCAGATTACGTTCTTATTACGAATAATGATGTTAAGGCAGATTCAAAAGTGATTTCAGAGTTGGTAAAAGTGGCTGAAACTGATCCGCTGATCGGGTTTGTGACGGGGAAAGTATATTATTACAATAAACCAGATACTTTGCAAACAGTTGGTTATTATGAAGACTCTTTACGTTGGATTGGTGGTCACATTGGAGGAAAAGAGCTAGATAAAGGTCAATTTGAACAGGATGTTGAGCGCTTCATGTCGGATGATATTTTTATGCTGGCTAAAAAATCTGTATTCGAAACTGTTGGTGGATACAACTCCTTATTTAAATTTCAGGGTGAACAGGCAGATTGGCAGGCAAGAGCAAAGAAAATTGGGTTTAAGATATATTACGCTTATAAAGCTAAAATATGGCATAAAGAAAGCATGACAATAGGGAAATCCAGCCCATTTAAGACTTTTTATGATGTAAGAAACACATTATTACCCCCTTTAATTCATAAAGACGATGCCTTTAACACCAGTTTTTTTAAATGGTATCTTAAAAGTGTAGTAATTTATCCATTCATTAAAAAAACCCTAAAACTTAAATTTTCATATTCATTTGCTATTGCACGAGGATTTATATCAGCTATGAGTTATGCGATATCTCATCACCTTTTTAAAATGAAATACTTTTTCTGATGTGCGGAATTTTTGGATCTCTAGGGTTTCGGCCTGATAATTTAGAAAAGGCTAAAGCATCACTTTTAACCTTAGCGCATCGCGGGCCGGACCAATCAGGTGACTGGTATGAATCTGGGATTTACTTGGGTCATCGCAGATTAAGTATTATTGATTTATCGGAGAATGGCAAGCAACCTCTGATTGATAATGAAAAAAAAATAGTTCTATGTGTTAATGGTGAAATTTATAATTTTCAGGAGTTAAAAAAAGAATTAATTGATAAATACCCGTTTAAAAGCCAATCCGACTCTGAAGTTATTCTTTATGGTTACAAAGAATGGGGCATTGATAAACTGATTAATCGCCTTGATGGAATGTTTGCTTTTGCTTTATTTGACAGGGGAAAGAGAATTCTCTATTTATGTCGTGATCGCTTTGGGAAGAAACCGCTGTTTTATACAACTATAAATAACCAGTTTGTTTTTGCCTCCGAGATAAAAGCTCTTTTTACCTATGCTCCTTCATTAAAAGTGTTTTCAAAAAGCGGTATATATGACTGGCTCTACCACCGTGGCAATAATGACAAAGAAACTATCTATTATAATATTTCTCAATTATCACCCGGACACTATCTTACCTGCACTAACGATGAGCAAAAACTAACGAAATATTACGACCTTACCGATAGAGTAGGACGATTCAATAATTATAAAAACATTCCTGAAGAACTTGATTTCTTATTAAATAATGCTATAAGAAAAAGGCTTATCTCTGATGTCCCTGTTGGCTTACAATTAAGCGGTGGAGTAGATTCCTCTTTGATTGCATACTACATGAAAAAAAATCATTCGAGTGAATTTCATTCATTTAGCATAGGTTTTAGTGATAAAGAGGATATAACTTTTTCTGAAGAAAAATATTC
>CAZTKW010000053.1:399-11699 GCA_964614315.1 uncultured Pirellulales bacterium | reverse complement strand
CTTTCCATCAATTTTTCTAAGAATACCTTGCGCTGCTCAGGTATTATTATTTTAAAAATACGTTTTATTTCCTCGCTTAGATAATCCCTTCGCGTCTGTTCGCTGTCGTTTGCAAAATCAACTTGAATCAGACGAAGACGGTTTGCAGTCTCGGAGACACAATCCCCTAAGGTTTTTCTATTTCTTTTTGGCACAGTCCTGCAGTCCTCTTTGCAAAAATATATCAGTAGTCCAGCATCAACAATTATCTCTCGTTCTTTTGCCCTGTCAACAATAATTTATAGCTCAGATCTCCAAAGTTCGGTTACGCAGTCAGATTCTGTAATACGAGGTTATCAGCGTCCTTTTCGGACTTTCTACTACCCAGCCATGTAGTCCATCCCAATTGCCCAAGTTCTCCAAGACGAATCCCTGGGATATCTTCGTGCCGCAACACCAAGTTAAGCTCCCAGCTTAATTCATCACCGATATAATTCCTGGTCCAGGTCACAAATCGGCCGAGACTCTCACTACGCGGTAACAGACGCTCATAATCAGAGAAGCACATCGGTCCACACTTAATCCTAAACTTCTGTTGACATTCCAGGAAACGGGAGCCCACAATCGATGTCGATCCCAGACTCGCATTTTCGGGAGATTTTCCGAGTTGGCAGCAATACTCCCTCGGAAGTTCTATCCACTGCTCAACAAACTCTTCGATTGCTACTGGCACACCAAAATAACCGTGAAGAATCCCCTGTAGGCCTTCGGCATTTTTAGTCTGACAACTGAGACGCCCGGCATAGTGAAGTTTTGCAACATCAGGAACAGTGTCTCTGTTGAAAAACGAGTCCATTCCTATTCCAAATAGACTGCCAATATAAAATGCGAACCGGTCATCTTCCTTGCGGTCATGGCTCACAGTCTGTTGGTTACACGCCCATGCCCGATAGAACAGAGATATCATCCGATGATTGAAAATATCAAGGAAACGGGCAAGGGTTTTGTCTTTGTGGTTGTGCAGTCGGTCATACACATATTCAGTTATGAACAGCGGCATGGGACCGTTGGTACCCAGAAGGCCGAGAAACGTAACAAACAACCGGCCCACACCTTCATCTGAAGGTTCGAAGTAAGCTTCGATGGCTGAAGGCTCAAATGCCAGGGATACCTTTTGGCAGAATCTAATCAGGTCTTCTTGCGGCCGTTGTGAGTAACCTACACGCGGTAGGTGAGGATGAGCAGATTCAAGTCTGCGTACAGCCTGGAAAAAATCAAAATCATAAGGGCGTTCTCGCAATCTTTGGGTTAAAGAATGGGGCGCAGCCCTTCTCTCATGGTCCATCTTATAATCTCTCCACGTTCGCGCGTCTTCACTACAGTTTCCGTAAAAGAATTGACCGAAACATACTTGGCAAAGAATTGTGCGAGGACGGCACCAAGTAGAAACACTCCGGTTCCCTCAAAAGCTGCTTCTTCAAAAGTTACTGTAACCTCCAGCCCACGTGCAAATGCGATTGATCCTTTCTTCGTGAGCCTGCGAGTGATCGGATTGCAGCTTATTGACTTGACACCTTCTATTTGTTTACGTGTTTGTAAATCATTGTTATCGCTATATAGTTTCAAAATGTCGCGAAGTGCTGAAGCCCCTTCACCGTCGTCGGTGAGAGACAAATAATTTAGCGACAGATGGCTAATAACACGCCAGGGAATCTCTCCCTCGGCCTGCGAAGGCTTGGGTGAGGTGGGAGCACCGAGACAGCGAATTGATGTGCAGGGCGCCGTTTTGGCCATAGTGAAATCGGAAGTTGACTGCCCGACTACCATGTGAAGTGGCAAATCACGGTTTGTGCAAAGGGCTTCCACGCCCAATTGCGTAATGTCGGCACTATACGGTGAGGCGGTGGAATCAACAAGGGACAAGTAAACCTCGCTCCCCGCATAACTTTTCGATCTTCGACCTTTCAGTTTTTCCCTTTCTGAATAGGGTCTCGGAACACGGTTTGTAATGTAATAGCCGCTCGTATCGCCATTTCCAGTATCTCTTGCCAGATAGAAAGGAGAAAACTCCTGAACCTGGTTAGAGTCAGAAGATGCCCCATAGCCGACTACCTTGGAAATCTTGTAAACTTCAAAGTCCTGCGCTTTGGTTCGGTCAGGAACAGCGTGAAACTCAAAAGATTTATCTGAGACAGGTATACGGTCCAACCGTTTTTCAAAAAGATTGATTGCAGGTGTACAAAACAACCCGAAATTATTACGGCTGATTGCGGCCTCAAGTCCGGGTTTGGGTTCCCTGAGTAAAACGACAATATCAAGTTCATTTCCCTCACAATCTTTGATTGCGTTGTTCAGATTTGTAAGTTCAACAAACATAAATCGCTGGGGAAATGCAAAATATTCGTGTAGAAGTCGATACCCCTGAAAAGATCGGGAATCATAAGGCAATAATTTTTGCTGGCCGTCGAAACCTGCGCATCGGATGCAGGAAGCATCAATGATGTTCTGCCACTTTACAGGCTTACCGGCGTCTTGGACCACAACCGCCACGCTATTTGCGAAAAACTGCTCGTACAAATGCATTGGGGTCTCACCGGCTCCCATAAGATGCAAGGTTAAAGAGTCTAATTTCAACTCACTAATCTTGAGTCCTGCGGGAGACTGGATTCGGAGCCTAATTCCGGCTTTCACGTCGGGAATGTTCGGGACCTCAAGCGAGGCCAGCTCACGTGTATAGTAATGTGCCTGTTGCACCTGGATGGGCCATAGTTTTACTTCGTGTGCTGTCCGATATTCACATCGGGTTTGCTCCCCTTTGCCAAGAGTGCTGAAAAGCGATGAACCACGGGGAATCAAGAAACCGTCAGCCAATCCGGTTTCTTTCAGGTCAGGTTCGAACTGAACAATGCAGACAGAGGGGGTAGGTGCCAGATAATAGGGGTAGACAGTCTCCAGCAAGGACTGCGTAAATCTTGGGAATTCTGCGTTTAGTTTGAGTTGTACCCGAGATGCAAGGAAAGCGAATCCCTCTAAAAGTCTTTCGACAAACGGATCTCGGCAAGGCTGAAACTCATCAATTCCACCGAGGCGACCCGCTATTTTAGGAAACTCCTTTGCAAACTCGGCCCCCATGGCCCGAAGATAGGCAAGTTCACGATTGTACAAATCCAGCAACCGCCTATCCACCTGGCTCTCCTTTCCATTTGCAGTGGCCGGTTTCCAAGTCTACTTCTGTCTTGATAAAAAGGTGGTCTGGCAGGGGTTGTGCCCACAACTCACCTGAAATCTCGAACAAAAGGGCCCTTATATCGTGAGTATCAGGGGAAGAAACCATATGAACTGATAACGCCTTATGTGAAATGCGCGGCTCAAAATTCTTCAGAGCCTGCTTCAACTGTGCCTCAAGTTCAGAAGCATTCTCACCGGAGATGCTTGAGCCAGACAGGTCGAGTATCCCGTAGTTCAATACCGACCGTGCCACCTCGCCGAAATCATATATCATGTCATGTAAAGGATATGCCCTGGTATTAAATAACATCTCAACATCGCGAAGCACTGCTTTTTTGTATTTTCGCAGTGACACGACGTGTTGGTCCCGGCTTTCCCTTGATGCCTCAGGTTCATCATCAGTGAGACGGTCAAGCAAACATGGCTGTAGACGTTCGATAGGCGCAATTTTAGCCATCACTTATCTCATCGCTCTGCTGGTCAGCTTCTAAATTGTCCAGGTCTACTTGTCGTACTTGCATCAGCGGAAATTCATCTATGTCTGTGGCAAACACACGCTGTCCCAAGCCAAGGTACGTATCACCAGGATGCTCAGCCCACTCGGTCTTACGCGCTAGTTCAATAGCACTATCTTCACTGGATTCCGAACCAGGATACCGCGTGGGTATCAAACCAGCCGATTCACCGCCGTTGGTCCACGTGAATTGAGCAGGACACCAAACAACGTCTCTAAGGTCAGATGGCGACTCAATTCGAAGCCCCTTTATAGCAGTGAAAGGCACCCAATAGTACTTACCATCAATAATAGCTTCAAGTACCGGGCCAAGCCTGGAATCCGCGTCTGCAATCCACTCAAACTTGCGATTGTCGATAGAGCCGCTAATGGCCGGTGCCGCCTCAAATGCGCGCTCTCGTAGTTTCTGGGCGCCTTTATACTTCCCTTCGGCAACCATTTGATTGGCCTGTAAGAGCCAGCCAATCCATTGGTCAGGCTCCCCAAAGATAAGCGGGGAACGTTTCCCGGCAAACACCTCGGCCCGCAATGCCTCGCAATTGAGTGCCGCTCGGCATACCTGGGCCATGAGTAAATTGATTGCATCAAGCTCCGCAGCAACGTTAAGCTGACTCAGAGCTCGCTCCCAGTCTCCCATAACGGCCAAGAGCTGGAATAAAAAAACACGGAGCTTGGCGTTGGCCGGTTCGGTACGCACCTGTCCTTCTAACGCCACCAACGCCTCTTGGAGTTGGCCCGCTCGCAACAGTTCTTCCGCTTGCATAGTAACAATCCCCAGCCGCTGACTATCGTGCCTGGCCATTGCCAGGCACTTTAGCCGGTGGCGTAGTTATCAGACAACAAGGTGGTGGTATCAACCTCCCTTATTGAGAATCAAGTCCCACCATTTCTCGATTTGTCCCAGCTTCTTGCCCGTTTCGTGGTCCGTTTCAACATAAGTCCACTTTAGCTTACCATAGTTGAAAGTCACTGATTCTGTCGGGATACCGCCGCCCCCACCACCGATATTGACCGAGGAGATGATGACATCCTCAAACAGGTAATCCATATATGGCTGCTTATCCCCGGTGGCACGGCAGAGCTCCAATGTTATTTTCTTAATGTGCTTGCCGTTGCTGCAGTGAAGATTCAGTTCCGGTGACGCCTTGTCGAGCGTCTTAACGATGGAGAAATCCTGGTGGGTGCACCGCCCTGAAGTGGCTGCACCGCCGGAGCTTCGTGACCCTGCGCCACTCTGCGAAACTCCGTGAGAGTACGAGAGAACCTCAATCCAATCCTTGTGTTTCTCGTCGGTGCTTTCACCTGGGATTCCGTCAATTTGTAAAAAAGCATCTCCTGGCATCTTATCTACTCCTTAAAATCAAAATTTAATTAATCTTCAGTTAAAAACCGTAAACACACCCTATATGGCGGTCAATTCCTTAGCCGCCCTTCTTGACCGAAGGCAGCTTGGATACCAGCCGCAACGAAACAGACAAGCCTTCGAGCTGGTAGTGGGGCCTGAGAAAGAACTTGGCCGAGTAATACCCTGGGTCTCCTTCCACTTCGTCGACTATAACTTCCGCTGCAGCCAGAGGATACTGAGCCTTGACCTCCTCGGAAGCATTAGGATCACTCGTAACATACTGTGTAATCCATTTATTGAGCCAGTTTGCCATATCCTCACGCTCTTTGAAAGAACCAATTTTGTCGCGCACGATGCACTTCAGGAAATGGGCAAACCGACAGGTTGCGAACAGATAGGGAAGTCTTGCCGCCAGTTTGGCGTTCGCAGTCGCATCCGCGTCGTCAAATTCGGTTGGCTTTTGCAGTGACTGGGCGCCTATAAAACATGCGTAATCCTCATTCTTCCAGTGTGATAACGGCATGAGGCCATTCTTAGCTAATTCCGCCTCCCGTCGGTCGGTTATACCGATCTCAGTCGGACACTTCATATCGACCCCGCCGTCATCAGTGGGGAAAGTATGGCACGGAAGACCTTCAACCATACCTCCGCTTTCCACACCGCGGATACGCGCGCACCATCCGAATTCCTTGAAAGAGCGGTTAATGTTAGCACCCATGGCGTAGGACGCGTTCACCCAAAGGTATTTCGAGTGGTCGCCACCACTTGTGTCCTCTTCAAAATCAAACTCCTCACAAGGATTCGTTTTGGCGCCATAGGGAAGTCTTCCGAGAAATCGAGGCATCGTCAACGCAACATACCTGGAATCATCAGAATCGCGCAGAGATCGCCAGGGGGCATAGTCGGCGGTCTGAAAAATCTTGGTCAGGTCCCGAGGATTGCTCAACTCCTGCCAGGAGTCCATGTTCATCAATGTGGGCGCGGCGGCACTGATGAATGGCGAATGGGAGGCTGCGGAAATCTGGGCAACACCATTAAGAATTTCCACGTCCGGAGGACTGTGGTCAAAATAATAGTCACCCACGAGACAGCCATAAGGCTCACCGCCCGGAGAGCCGTACTCTTCCTCGTAAAGCTTCTTGAACAGCGGGCTTTGGTCCCAAGCCGTGCCTTTGTACTTCTTGATCGTCTTTGCCAAATCTTTCTTGGAGAGGTTCAGAACGCGAATCTTGAGTGTTTCGTCCGTTTCTGTATTATTGACAAGATGATGAAGACCTCGCCAGGAACCTTCAAGAGCCTTGAAGTCCTCCTGATGCATAATCATGTTAATCTGCTCCGAAAGCTTCTTATCAATCTCTGCGATAATCGCTTCGATGGTAGTGACCGAATCATCGGAAACGAGGGTTGTTTCAGACAGGGCCTGTTCGGCCAACGTTCGCACGGCAGAACCGATAGCCTCTCGTGCATGGTCGGTCTTGGGCTTGAACTCCTTTTTGAGAAGTTTATCGAACTCAGTTGGCTCTATCGCCACCGCTTCCGCTGCCTGTGTTTCTTTTTGTGCTTTCTTTTCTTCAGCCATGGGGTTATTCCTCCTTCCCGCTCTCAGCAGACTCGGCTTCAGGTTTTGGCGCCGACGTCAGGGCGTTTAGCAGGGCCTTGTCTTTCAGGGCCTTGGCTAACAGCTCTTCGGCGCCACTCTTACCATCCATGTAAGACAGAAGATTGGATAGTTCCGTCCTGGCTTTCAGCAACTTGTTCAGGGCGTCCACTTTTTGTGCCACCGCCGCCGGCGAGAAATCATCCATACTCTCGAAAGTGATATCGACGCTTAGATTGCCCTCGCCGGTAAGAGTATTGGGCACCTGGAAGGCAACTCTCGGCTTCATTGCCTTGAGCCTGTCGTCGAAATTATCGACATCTATCTCAAGGAACTTGCGGTCTGCAACGCCGGGAGGGCTCTCCGCAGGCTTGCCGGCCAGGTCAGACATCACACCCATCACAAAGGGCAGATTGATCTTTTTTTCTGCACCGTACAACTCCACGTCATATTCCACCTGCACGCGTGGAGCACGGTTGCGAGCTATGAATTTTTGACTACTTTTCTTTTTTGCCATGCTCACTCCTTTCTCAACAATAGTAAGCGCCTAAAATTGTCGGCGTTTGAAAAACAACTATATTATTATAGATTAATCTCTATCATTCACCTTCACTGTTGCCGGTATCACTACCGCTGACTCCACCGAGCATCTCGACCTGGTTCATAGCATCCGGACACACATCCTGAATGACATCGAGAAAGCTTTTAGAGACCAGTTTCCTTGCCCTGCGAAGCAGTAGCGGTACGGGACTGGACGGTTCGTGGCGATCAAAATACTGGCAGACTTTCTCGATAGCCAGCAGCGCCTCCTGGGGCGACCGAATCTCACCGCTAAGCGATACGCCGCCTTTTTCCGCTGCCGGGCCAGCCTCCTCCGCAGCTTCACCATAACCGCGTTTGGCAAGATACCCTTGAACGCACTTATGGATATTGCCCAGAACGGACTGGAATCCGCTCAGGTCGGGCGTCTGCCCCTGGGCAGCGCTTTTGGAAAACACGGCCGTGATGTTAGTCACATGTTCGATGGCCTCTCCGGCGGCCTGGGAGGCCGACAGTAGTTCTTCCGTAGCCGTATCCTGAAAGGCCGCATCGATTATCGACGCCTCGGGCACACCAGCTCCCTTGCCGCCGGCAAGGGAAAGCTCTCCTCTGGAAACTTGGATGTCCCTGAGGCTGAACCTGCCCATTTGGGCCGAATTACAAAGCGACACTTCCGCCAATCGCTGCTTGAACTTCATCGGGTCCTGCTCACTGACCGTAGTCGGGGAAAGAGATTGCAGGATATTTATCCGTTCCAGAGGGTCGTTGTTATCGTCAGGGTCCAGATGCGGGTAAAGGTTGTCCCAGAAGCGCTCCAGAAGTCTGCGCACAACTGCCAGACCATCCCGCAGGCCCGCCAAACCCTCTGTTTTCAATAAGCCAAGTGTGAGGTACAAAGTAACCCGAAGGTCTTTAGAACGCCCCAAAAGCTCCAGACTTTTCTCGCGAACTTCGCGCCAGTTGGGTTCCTCTATTACTTCCTCCGCACCCTCAACGATACCACCGGCTGATTTGGTTCGGACCATATCCTCCAACGCGAGGAAAGCGGCATCATAAGACAGGTCTTCACCGCAAGGGGCCTCCGGGCTCACTTCTAAAAGCAGGCTTTCAACATCAATCGCCATGGCAACTCCCGCCAAATCAATATCTCAAAGCACCCGCATTCGGCCAAAAGCGGATTTATAACTATATTCGCTGCAAAAGACCAAAAACGGATACACATTGTATACACCGTCGAGCACTCAGCTATGCCCGTCAATAAATCCCGGTCGTTCGCCCAACTTACCACTGTTTCCGCCTCGCTACACGCTCAAGAAGGGCTTGAATCCTATAGCATTAGCTGAGGCTATTTTACAACCTCGGTGCAATTTTAGGGCTGCTATAAGATATTGTCAAGCTAATTGGAAGTTTTTTTTCAAAAATAATTCCGGCCTGTAAAAAGCTTCTTCAACGCCGCACCTGCCGACGCATTTGTACCACAACGTTTGCCTCTGGCCAGAGTGGCCAAATCATGGGACAGGACAAACGAAAAAAGCTAAAGATATGCAAAATTTGGCTTGACGTGGCTGCGGTTCAGAACAAAATGGTGCTTGCGTCGGCCGAAAACAACATCATGAGATGGCATCATGGCAAGGCTTCACAAACAGAATCGATAATATCGGATACAGCAGCGACTTGATGAAATGGTAGTAAGGATAAATAACAAGTGAATGAAGAAAACCAAAGCAGTGCCGACCAGACTGGTCGAAGAGTCCCACAGCCGAGAGATAATTACAATGAAGAACAATATCAGATACTTCTGTGCTGCTCGAAAAAAGAGGATATGACCGAGTGGAACCAGTGGCGCCGGCACCATAAGGATGCCCGGATACTTCTTGAAGGCGCCGAGTTGAAGGGCGCTTACCTGAAAGAAGCAAACCTCGAAAACTGCTCGCTCAAGGACGTAGACCTCCGCGAGGCGAACCTGCAGGGCGCCAACCTCAATGAATCCCATCTCGAAGGAGCACACCTCGGTGGTGCCCAACTCAGCCGGGCCTATTTCTATCATGCGAATCTTAATGGTGCCTACCTGAACACCGCTGACCTGGAAGGCGCAGACCTGACTGAGGCAAGCCTGGAAGGTGCCTACATGCGCGGAGCCAATCTCAGAAACGCCAATCTCAAAGCCAGTTGTGCCCGGCGGGCCGACCTTCTACAAAGCCGTTTGGAGCACGCAAACCTCGAAGATGCCGATTGGCGAGGCGCCGACCTGAGCAATTCGCACCTCGAAAACGCACACCTGGTCAGAACCCATCTGCAGGATGCAAACCTCAGCGGCGCCCTTCTGCAGGGTGCAGACCTGACACGCGCCCATCTGGAGCATGCCAACCTTATCTATGCACATCTGCAAAACACCATTATCAAATACACGCACCTCGAACGTGCCTTTCTGGTCGAGGCCCACCTGGAAAACGCACGATTCGAACAGGCTATTGTCGATGAATCCACCTTAATCTGGCACTGCTGTGTCAATCGACATTCGGATTTTCGTGGCGTCGGCCTGGACAGTATACGCATAGACACAGGAACCAAACAGCTTCTCCAATACAACATCAGGCGCATGAACTGGGAGGACTGGTACAAACAGCAGCACCGGCTGGTACGGCTGGGTGTCCGCCAGTTTTGGCAGATCAGCGACTACGGGCTTTCTACGCTCAAAATCATCACCACATTCTTAAAGTGGACTCTGATTTTCGCCGTCATATACTACGTATGGGGTGCTGTTGATTTCTATCTGCTCGCCGTAAAAGACCATCCCGGGATTGTAAGCGACCTGTTTGTACTTTCAGACACACAGGAAGAGGTATCAGGGCTGCTGGTGCCCTTTCGGACCCTGTACTTTTCCGTGGTAACTATGACCACACTCGGCTTCGGCGACATGTACGCCAACGCGCACAGTTTCTGGCGGGGCTTGTTTGGAAGCGTCTTGCTTGTTCTTCAGGTGATTTTGGGCTACGGGCTGTTAGGGGCATTGGTCACCCGCTTTGCGGTCCTGTTTACGGCCGGAGGACCCGCCGCAAAATTCTCAGACGAGAAAACATGACAACATATCAGAATGAGCGTTCGCTGCATACCCTCTCATTTTTAAAATCCGTCCGCTGGGTTTTCTTCGCTAATGCGGAGAGTGGACGAATTATGGCAGATAAAAAAAGCAAAAATTTTGCAAAATTTGGCTTGACGTGACCACCCACCTGAGCAAAATAGTATCAGCAGCGGCGGACGTACAACATTGAATTCAAACTGTGTTTGCGTGCCCGATATACTTGGGCCGATTAAGATATTAGCTAAGGACGATTTAATAAGCAGGGTTGTCTTCGCGAATATGCTTGTAAACTGACTAAAGAATAGGTGAATGTACCTATTTTTGCTTTCTATTTCTTTATCCAATCCCCTGTGAGAAGGGGGCAGAAAGGAGAAATGGTATGGCATACGTTAACCATGGGGGGAATGAATATAGCGAAGTAAATTGTGCCCTCTGTACTGTTGCTGCCATTTTTAATACAGATACTATTAAAATTTCTCAATCTCTAGGGTTGAAGGGGCATCAGCCTGAAGCTTCGTTCGCCATAGCATACATGAGAGTGCATGGCATAAAAGAGCCTGCCATCGGAGAAACACAACTCAATTACGAACTATCCGGAATTATGGAGTTCGTGGAGTCTTTAAAAAAACATTTAGGTGATCCTATTTTCGTTTCTCAGGGTGGATCTTTTGACACCCCAGTACCTTTGAATACCCAGATTAAGTTAATGAATTCATACCCAATTAGTACTCAGTTTGCTGTATGGGCATGTCTCGCAGATATGAAGGGCTTGGGGGCACACTGGAATTATGCTAAGCGTGAAGACAAAGGAGTTAAATTCTACGATTATCAGTATAATGACGCTGAAGATCACCCCCCAGTTACCTCCGATAAATTCATCCCTCCAAAAGGAAATACTGATGAGGTATATACTCGGGCAATTGTGCTAGTCTTCAGATCAACAGGAACAAAAATGCCTTATGAGTAATAATAAACCATTGTTTGGATTGCTATAGGAAAAATAGGGACAGTCACC
>CAZTKW010000053.1:0-389 GCA_964614315.1 uncultured Pirellulales bacterium | reverse complement strand
TTTTTGTCAACTGAGGACACCATACAGCCAAAATTTTAACACACAGTTCGCAAAAATTCACTTCATTTAAGCATTTCCTCCACACATGTGATCCATCACCTGGCTTATTGCACGATGCGGCTGGCGGACCCGCCGCAAAATTCTCAGACGAGAAAACCTAAGATACCCCCGGAATTAGCCTTGGCACAATACCACCTTAAAATTCACCCCGCAGGCTTTGAATCTCAGCAGTGCAGGTCGGTTGGTTAAGGCGCATTTTGTCCTGCCGGAGGGTTTCAGCATCGAAGACGTTGATGCCAATACACCGGCTGTGATTGAGCCATACGGCATTGAATCGTACAACCTGAGTGTCCTGCTTAATGATGAGGGATTAGTCAGGGTTGAAGCTA
>CAZTKW010000052.1:0-11758 GCA_964614315.1 uncultured Pirellulales bacterium | reverse complement strand
CAAACAGTTAGCGTAAAAAATATTAATAATTGGAGTAGACTTTTAACATAGGAGAGAACAAATGACTAATGGAGCAGCCGGTGCAGCGGTGTTTGGCGCCGTAGGGGCCGCTATTGCCAATGCCATAAAAGCCAGCGGGGCCATTATTTCCGTCGAGCCACAGGAGTTTCTTACTATTCTGGGAAGAACCGAAAAACCTCTGGTTGTTCATTCTCCAAGCGGATTTTTGACAAAGTACAAGTATCTGACAAGCTATAAAGGGCTTGTTTTTTTCTCACAGTCGAAGGACCCTTTGTTGATTCCCGCCTCTGTCGAGCTGGTAACAGCCAAAAGAATTTGGATACCGCAGATGTAATGGTAAACAGCCGGCAAAGAAAAACTGCTCGGTTTAAAAAGCGTGCCGTAAAAATTAATTAATAAGCCCAATTTTGGCAGAACGCCAATTTTTTCCCGCCCAAATCCTGGTTTTAACGCCCAAAAACCACATTCCGCAAAAAATTTCAAAAAAAGCCCGAAAAGCTAATTGACTGGATTTCGATACTTTAGTATACTTTATTTAATAAAGTACTTTATAAAAAGGAGATTAATCATGAAAAAAGAAGATTCGCCGGAAGGCTCGATACCGAAGGAAATCAGCTTTGAAGAGCAAAAAGTTTCTGCTGATGACCTCAAATTCATCCGCGACATGGTAGAAAAGACACATCGTGAAATTGATCCAGAAGCACCTGTTATGATCGTTTGGGGCTTGATATGTTTGATCGGTTACACCTCGATGTATTTCTTGGTAACACACCAACTGTACAAGTGGATTTGGCCTACATACCTTCCTCTGCTTGCTATCGGAGCGTGTGTTACTATTGTCTCCGGCATCAGAGTAACCAAGCGCCAAAAAAGGGCTGGCCTAATCCCACACCTCTCAAAACAGATTGGCTGGGTATGGATGTCTGTCCTGGCACACGGGGTGGTCTGGAGCTCATTGGGACTGTTCTACGATTGGTTTGGAGGGCCGGGTTTCCTTTGGGCCCTGGTTTACAGCATTGCCCTGAGCATGATGGGAATTCTTTTTTCAAAGGAATGGCTCTTCGGCGGAATAGGTATCTTCGCTGGGATGGTGCTGGCATTTCTCATAAAGGAATATGCTTATATAATCCTTGGCGTTGCAATGGGTACCGGCTGTATTATCCCGGCAATAATCGCCCAGAGAAATTTTCGTAAACAGGAAAAAGAATATGCCCAAGCCTGAGAAGCCGAAATTTGATGAATTGATACTATCGAAAACTCGCTTAGGGATAATATCTGCCCTTATCCGCGGGGATAAATTAGAGTTCACATATCTGCGAAATACTCTCAAACTGTCCGATGGCAATCTCAGCGTCCAGATTCGCAAGCTGGAAGAATCAGGGTATATAAAGGTTGAAAAGATTTTTGTCAACCGCAAGCCCAAAACGTTTTGCAGGATTACCGCCAGGGGACGCAAAGCGGTGGTGCGTCTGGTAAAACATCTTGAGGATTTGGTCGAAGCCGATTAAACAGCTTCAATGGCAAAAGTTGGAAAATATCTGCCGAACAAAAAGCCGAAAACTATGAGATTCGTGGTCAACTGTTATTGGTTCGTAAAAAATCCCCGGATTGATTCTTGAGCCGGTGTACTACCCCTGCTATAATCTGGCTAACTTTATATCGACTGCAATATAAAAAACAGTATCAGTTATGAGGATTGAAAATTATGCGTGAAATTTTTGTCGGCATTGATTTAGGCGGAACGAACGTCAAGATTGGCTGCTTTGACGGCAACCTGGAACTCGTTGCAAAAACCTCCATACCCACCCAGCTTGAATTAGGCCCTGAATCCATAATTGATAGAACCGTTCAGGCCGCCGAAAAGTTGGTGCTTGAAGCCGGTCTGTCGGCGGATAACATCTGCGCTGCCGGGATTGGTTCACCCGGCCCGGTGGATATCGACGCCGGTATCGTGATAGCAACATCAAACCTGAGATTTACAAATGTTCCCCTGCGGCAAATCCTGAGCGACCGGCTCGGTAAACCCGCCGTTCTGGAAAATGACGCCAACGTAACCTGCTGGGCCGAACACGTCGCCGGCGCCGGCAAAGGCGCCGACGATATGGTCCTGATTACCCTTGGCACAGGAGTAGGCGGCGGCATTATCAGCAACGGCGAATTAGTTCATGGCCTTGGCTGTAATGCCGGCGAAATGGGACACATCATAATATATCCGGACGACCGATTGTGCGGTTGCGGCCAGAAAGGCTGTGTCGAAGCATACGCCTCGGCCAGTTCCACTGCTGCCAGAGCCACCGAGGCAATAAAGGCAGGCGCTCAGTCCAGCCTGAAGAATCTGCTCGATGAAAAAGGCGAAATAACCTGCAAAGAGGTCTTTGAACACGTAGCCGCCGGCGACAAACTCGCAAAGGAAATCACCGACGGCACGGCAAAAGCTCTGGCTATTCTTTGCGTCGTCCTGCTGCACACTACCGGGCCTGAACGAGTGGTTTTCTTCGGGGGAATGATTGGTGCAGGCGACCTGCTGTTAAAGCCTATCCGGAAGTTTTTCGACCAGTACATCTGGACAATCAATAAGGAAAAGATGGAACTGTGCTTTGCCACACTCGGCGATGATGCCGGTATCATAGGCACCGCTTCATTGGCCATACACGCCAGAGAGCAGGGCAGGCTCGGTTGAACGGCTGATTATCGCCACAATTGCGTGTTTTTTCCCACCCCTTACAAACCATTTTTTTTATTTACTTGTATACATCAAACATAGAGTTTGATATAATTACCTTCACGAAAGGACAGTTTATGAGACAGCCGGCTGCGATAAAACCATGGCTCTCAATTGAGAAAATGTTTCAGTGGATTCAGGTCGCCCCTGATGAATCGTCTTATAAAAGGCGTATGGCCATTTTACTGACTCATAAGGACAGACTTCACGCCAACAAGGTGGCTGAAAAGCTTGGTGTATCTACTCAAGCGGTTTGGTTATGGATTCGGCAGTATAACACTTACGGCCCTGACGGTCTCAAAAGAAAAGGCCGTGGCGGCAGAAGATGGGCCTTTTTGACCAGGCAACAGGAGGCCGAGCTGTTAAAGCCTCTCATTCAGCAAGCCCGTTCAGGCCGCCCCCCTAAAACGGCACTGATAAAACAATTAATTGAGCAAAAGCTTCAAAGAAAAGTTTCAATGCCATATATTTATCGTCTGCTCCACCGCAACGGCTGGGCTGAAATAATTGCACAATCCAAACAATACGCCCCCGCCGAGGCTCTTCAGGACAGTTTCAAAAAGTTCTCTCGACCCTGGCTCAGGGAGGTTTAACCGGAAAGTTTTTATCCCTCAATACTTTATATATGTTGTATAAAAATATTTTATTCTTGATTTTTACTAGACCAGCAGTTCAAATATACATACTTTAATCCCTGTTGTTTTAACAAGCTTTTATAAATAGATTGGAAACGCAAAATGAGTGTCATAAATGTCTTCCGGGAAAAGGTAAGAGCAAAAGAACTATCGGTTGTTTTGCCTGAAGGCGCCGACGAGCGAATAATTAAGGCGGCTCGAATACTCAAAGACGAAGATATTGCACAGCCGATAGTGCTCGGAAAGCCTGAAAAGCTCGAAGCGGCAATAGAAAAAGCCGGCGTCGGTCTCGACGGTATCAAAACCATAAACCCCAGAGAGGGCGATAAGCTGGACGCTTATATTGAAAGGTACATTGCCGGAAGGGATGATATCACCGCTGGTGTGGCAAAGCGTTTGCTCGCCAAGCCGGTATTCTATTCAGCTATGATGGTGGCCTGTGGCGATGCCGATACTGCCGTCGGCGGCGTTGCCCATGCAACTTCAACTATTATTCAGGCCGGCACTTTGACCGTCGGCTTAATGACCGGTATCAAAACCGCTTCCAGCTACTTTCTTATGGTTATCCCCGAATTTCTCGGAGAAAAGGACAAGCTCTTTATTTATGCCGATTGTGCAGTCAATATCGACCCTACAGCCGAGCAGCTCGCAGACATTGCCTTGGCTTCTGCCCAAAGCGCCGGAAAAATTCTCGGCACAGAACCACGAGTTGCGATGCTTTCCTTTTCCACCAGAGGCAGCGCCTCGTCCCCAAGTGTGGATAAGGTCAAAAAAGCCCTTGAAATAGCCCGGACGCACAGCCCCGAACTGGCTATAGACGGCGAATTCCAGGCAGACTCGGCCATAGTGCCGGCGGTTGCAGCCAGAAAGGTCAGGGACCAAAGCAGTGTAGCCGGAAAGGCAAATGTCCTTATTTTCCCCGACCTTGATTCTGGAAATATCGCTTACAAACTAACCCAGTATATGGCCAATGCCCAGGCCATCGGGCCGTTCCTTCAGGGATTTGCAAAACCCATAGCCGACCTCTCGCGCGGTGCCAGCGTCGAGGACATAGTTTCAACTGCAATATTGACCCTGGTACAATTATTATAGCAGGACAATAAAAACGGTATATAGCAAAAGGATAAAGCCGAAATGAAAATACTCGTGATAAATGCAGGCAGTTCTTCAATCAAGTATCAATTGTACCGGATGCCCGACGGCGATGTCCTGGCTAAGGGCGTTGTTGAAAAAATCGGAGAAGAAGGCTCGAAACTCTCTCACTTTTATAACGAAAAAACTTACAGCCTCGAAACAAAAGTTGGCGACCATGTAAAAGGTATGGAGCTGATTTTGGATACACTTGTCAGCAGGGATGTGGGAGTTATTGAAGACATTGCTGAAATCAATGCTGTCGGTCACAGGGTAGTCCACGGAGGCGAGGAGTTTACAGGTTCGGTAATTATCGATGATGATGTTATAGCCTCGATTGAAAAATTCGCTGACCTTGCTCCTCTGCATAATCCCCCAAACCTTATCGGCATAAAAGCCGCACGGAACAAGTTGCCCAATGCAAAACAGGTCGCCTGTTTCGACACCGCTTTTCATACAACCATCCCGCCGGTAGCTTATATATATGCTTTACCGTATGAGCTTTATGAAAAATACCGTGTCCGCCGGTACGGCTTCCATGGAACCAGCCATCGGTACGTCGCCCGCAGGGCCGCCCAGATGATGGGCAAAGATAAGTATGGCGTAAATTTAATTACCTGTCACCTCGGCAACGGCTGTTCCATCACCGCCGTAAAAAACGGTAAATCAGTGGATACCTCGATGGGGCTTACCCCTCTCGAGGGTGTAGTGATGGGAACGCGCTCCGGTGACTTCGACCCGGCCATCCTCTTTTATCTTGCCGACAAAGGTTATGATATTAAATCACTTAATACCCTCTGTAACAAGAAAAGCGGGCTTCTCGGTATATCCGGCATATCGAATGATATGCGAAACCTCAGCAAACTTTCCGAAAAAGGCAACGCTCGTGCGAAACTGGCCATCGACATCTTCTGTTACCGCATCAAAAAATACATCGGCACATACACCGCTGTTCTTAATACCGTTGACGCCGTGGTCTTTACTGGCGGTATTGGCGAAAATGTCCCCGATGTCCGCGCCGGTGTTTGTAGCGATCTTACACAGCTTGGCATTGAGCTCGACCCTGAAAAAAACAAGACAACGCTGCAAAAAGAAGGTGAAATAAACACAAAAAACAGCACGGTCAAAATATTGGTCATTCCAACAGATGAAGAATCAGCTATCGCCGGCAACACTTATGAACTTGTCTTATAAGGAACATGATTATGACTGACCGCAAATCTTATCAGTCTCTTACACAAAACCAGATAAAAACTCTCGAAGCTAACGGCTGCACCGCCGAAGACTGGAACCGGATTCTTGTTACCGACGGATTCGACCCGTCCTTTGTTAGAAATACCGACTTGCTCGGTCATGTCAGAATCGGCAATTTAACCGGCAAGGTAAAAAGCGTTCATGGACTCGAAAAGCCCTGCGGTATTTACAACGCAATAGTTGCTGACTGCACCATTGGCGACCATACCCGCATTGCAAATATCGGCGTGCACCTCGCAGGCTATGACATAGCCGACAACGTCTGCATTGAAAATGTCGCAACAATGCAAACCAGCCCCGACGCCGCCTTCGGCAATGGCATCGAGCTTAACGTTCTAAACGAAGCCAGCGGCAGAGAAGTCATACTGTTCGACCAGCTAAGCGTTCAATTTGCCTACATAATGTGCCTGCACAGATACCGTCCTAAACTTATTGAAAAGCTCAAAGCCATCGCTGCCGGGTATGTCCAATCCATAAAATCCGACCGTGGAAAAGTAGCCGCCGGGGTACGTATCTGCTCAACCCAGGAAATAATCGACGTCAATATCGGTCCCTGTGCAACAGTAAACGGTGCATCGAGCCTGGTAAACGGTACAATCTTAAGCTCTAAGGATGCTCCGGCAATCGTAGGCGCCAAAGTCATCGCCGAAAATTTTATTATCTCTGAAAGTTCCTCTGTAACAGGCGGCGCTCTCCTTGACAATGTATTCGTCGGCCAGGGCTGCCTCGTTGGCAAACAGTACTCAGCCGAAAACTCTCTTTTCTTCGCTAATTGCGAGGCCTTTCACGGCGAGGGCTGCTCGGTCTTTGCCGGCCCGTACTCGGTTACCCACCACAAATCCAGTCTCCTGATAGCCGGCTTATTCAGCTTCTATAACGCGGGAAGCGGAACCAACCAGTCCAACCACATGTACAAACTCGGCCCCGTCCACGAAGGCAAACTCCAGAGAGGAACCAAAACGGGCTCGTTCTCATATATGATGTGGCCCTGCAGAACAGGACCCTTCAGCGTTATACTCGGCAAACACACAGGTACCTTCGACACTTCCGATTTTCCATTTAGCCATCTGGACGCCAAACCCGATGGAAGGTGTGCTATGGTTCCAGGCTTACATCTTACCACCGTCGGTACCGTTCGAGACGGCGCGAAATGGCCAACAAGGGACAGACGGAAAGGCACTGTAAAACGCGATATAATCTCGTTCGATGTCTTCAGCCCCTATACTATCGGTAAAATGCTCAAGGCAAACGCTATCCTGAAAAACCTTCAGGAAAAAACCGACAAATCCATCGAAGAGGTCTCTATCGGAGGCGCAATTGTAAAGAGATTAATCCTGCGGATGAGCCAGAAATACTACAACAATGGAATACAGATGTACCTTCTGGAAAAAGTCATTGAAAAAGCTGAAAAAGCCCTCGCTGACCCCAAAATGAAAATAACCGACGCCTTTGCCGTTGACCCTGACGCCGTTTACAGCGAAGAATGGCTGGATATAGGTGGTCAATTGATGCCTCGGCAGCGTCTTATCGACTTTGAAGAGGCCATCGAAAAAGGCAGCATTTCCACCATCGATGCCTTCACTGCTGAAATGGAAAAAATCGACAGGGCCTACCACATCGACGAATGGTTCTGGGTAAGGAACACGTATAAACAGGTTTTTGGTATCGACCTGGAAACAGCCGCAAAAGATGACATCCTCAACGCCGCAAAGATGTTCTTAAAAACAAAGTCAAAATTTTTCAAACTGGTAATCATCGATGCCCAGAAGGAATTTTCCGAACTCAGCCATTATGGTTTCGGTCAGGACGGCACAGAGGAAGACATCGTAAAAGACCTTTGCCAGGTAAGGGGTCTCTACGAGGAAAATAAGTTTGTAAAAGAAATGAAAAACAACGTCGAAAAGCTCCAGAAACGAATTGAACAGTTCGAGAAAAATTTGTCGAAAGCGTAACACGTAAAAAATATAGTCAAAAATATGGTTTTAAGAAAGGATAAGAACAAAATGAGAGTTATTATTCAAAAAGATTATGATACCGTAAGCGCCTGGGCCGCTGCTTACGTGGCCAGGACTATCGACGAATTCAAGCCGACTGCAAAAAAACCGTTCGTCCTTGGGCTGCCAACAGGCTCATCTCCTCTCGGGATGTACAAAGAGCTTATTAATCTTAATAAAGCAGGTAAAGTAAGTTTCGCCAATGTCGTAACATTTAATATGGATGAATATGTGAACCTTCCTGAAGAACATCCCGAGAGCTACCATTCCTTTATGTGGAACAATTTTTTCAAACACGTAAACATAAAGAAATCGAACGTCAATATTCTCAATGGCAACGCTAAAAACCTTCGCACAGAATGTGAACGGTATGAGAAAAAGATTAAAAGCTATGGCGGTATTAGACTGTTTGTCGGTGGCATCGGCCCCGACGGCCACATCGCTTTTAATGAACCGGGCTCGTCGCTTGCAAGTCGCACGCGCATCAAAACCCTCACCGAGGACACAATTATTGCAAATTCCAGGTTTTTCGGCGGTGACGTCAATAAAGTGCCCAAAACCGCTCTGACCGTCGGCGTCGCAACGGTAATGGATGCCAGGTCCGTCATGATAATCGTAAGCGGCCACAACAAGGCACGCGCACTTGAGCAGGCCGTCGAAGGCGGTGTCAATCACATGTGGACTGTCTCCTGCCTGCAGCTCCATCCGCACGGCATCATTGTATGTGACGATGCCGCTACTGTGGAGTTGAAGGTTGCAACGGTGCGTTACTTCAGAGACATCGAAAAAAACAACCTTGACCCCGAAAAAATTATTAAAGGAAAGGACCTCTGGTAAACCAAAACCATATTTACAGCCGGTATCTGAAATAATAAGTCAGCCCAACGCTGATGGCCGAATTTATTCATTATGAAGATTTACGGAGCCACTTAATGTCTGATGTTGAAAAGAGAGTTAGGGAAGTTGTCGCAAGAACACTTAAGGTCGACCCTTCTTTTGTTACCGATGAAGCCCGATTTGTCGAAGACCTCGGTGCCGAATCCATCCAGAGTGTGGAACTGGTCGCCGCACTCGAAGAGGAATTCGACATCGAAATGGAAGATGAAGAGGCCCTTGCGGTAAAGACAGTTGGAAAAGCCATAGAGTTTATCGGCAGTGCCCTTTAGCTCGTATATTTTATGCCTGCTGTGATAAAGCATTTTTCCCGGCAGGTCGATGCAAACATAGCAAAGTTGCCAACAGCTTTGGCAGTCGAACTCACCAGTATAAGCGTAAGCAGACTCACGCGCGCCCGTATCTACTATGTCGGTGTCATTACAATCGCCATCTGCAAACCTGCAAAAGAACATCTTAATGACAAACTGGACAGGCTTGTGGTAATCTGCTAAATTATCGAAACAACAAAAACGTGAAGGGCACTGTTATTATGGCTGCGAACGATACGACAAATAAACTTGACTTTATTAGAACAATTGTAGCTGAAGACGTAAAAAATAATAAAAACGATGGGCGTGTCCATACCCGGTTTCCGCCCGAACCAAACGGCTATCTCCATATCGGCCACGCCAAAGCAATCTGCCTCAGCTTCGGCATCGCCGCTGAAAATAAAGGCGGAATGTGCAATCTGCGATTCGATGATACGAACCCCATCAAGGAAGAAACCGAATACATCAATTCAATCATCGAAGACGTCAAATGGCTCGGCTGGGACTGGCAGGACAGGTTATACTACGCCTCGGATTACTTCGAGCAGATGTATGATTATGCAGTGCAGCTAATTAAAAAAGCCAAAGCCTACGTTTGTGACCTTGATGCAGATAAAATAAGAGAGTATCGTGGCACATTGACCGAGCCCGGGAAAAACTGCCCTTACCGAAACCGAACCGTCGAGGAAAACCTCGACCTCTTCACCCGCATGCGCGAAGGACAGTTCCCGGATGCCAGCCGCGTACTTCGAGCTAAGATTGATATGGCCCATCCGAACCTGAACATGAGAGACCCGGTTATGTACCGAATCTTGCGGGCAACTCATCCCCGTACAGGCGATAAATGGTGTATCTATCCTATGTACGACTGGGCGCACGGCCTGGAAGATTCTATAGAAAAAATCACTCACTCAATCTGCACACTGGAATTTGAAAATCACAGGCCTTTATATGACTGGTTCCTCGACCAGTTGGAAGTTTTCCATCCACAGCAGATTGAGTTCGCCCGCCTAAACCTCACATACACCGTCATGAGCAAACGAAAGCTCCTCCAGCTTGTGCAGGACAGACTCGTCAAAGGATGGGACGACCCACGCATGCCCACCATTTGCGGCCTGAGAAGACGCGGCTATTCACCGCAGGCCGTCCGAAACTTCTGCACCCGCATCGGAGTCAATAAATTCAACAGCACCATCGATATCGCTCTTTTGGAACACTGCCTCCGAGAAGATTTGAACAGGACATCACCTCGAGTTATGGCCGTGCTTCGCCCGCTAAAGGTAATCATCGATAACTACCCCCAGGGAAAAGTCGAACAGCTCGATGCCGTCAATAATCCAGAAGACCCTGCCGCCGGCATGCGGAAGGTCCCTTTCTCACGAGAGCTGTATATTGAGCGGGAAGATTTTATGCAGGAGCCGCCGAAAAAATTCTTCCGCTTAGCGCCCGGCCGTGAGGTTCGCCTGCGATATGCCTATTTTGTCACCTGCACAGACGTGCTCAAAAATGATAACGGTGAAATAATCGAGCTGCACTGTACCTACGACCCAGCCACGCGCGGCGGCGACGCCCCTGACGGCCGCAAGGTCAAGGCTACGCTGCACTGGGTCTCAGCCGACCACGCACTCCAGGCCGAAGTACGGCTCTACGACCATTTGTTCACTAAGGAAAACCCGGACGATGTTGAAGAGGGCGGCGATTTCAAATCCAATCTGAACCCAAACTCACTGGAGATTCTCTGGCCCTGTTATGTTGAGCCGGCCTTAAAAGATGCTCAGCCGCTAAGCCGCTATCAGTTCGAACGGCTGGGGTACTTCTGTGTCGATGCCGGTACTACCTCCGAAAAGCTTGTATTTAATCGAACCGTTTCACTTCGAGACACCTGGGCAAAAATACAAAAAGCTCAGAAAAAGCGGTAAAAAATAATCTTATGGATAGTAACAAAGAAAATTCTGATAGTAAAAAGAAACGCAAGATACGCCTTTCCGCAAAGATTTCACTTACTTGTGCAATTATTGGTTTAATTTGTTCAGCTATTATGAGCATGGCTTTTTATATTAATTGCGACTTTATGGATGGGGAAATTAAAGGGCCAAACCCTTTTGCAGGATTAGTTGCAGAGGTTTTGTTTTCTGTTAGTGTGTACGTGATTGGTATTGCCTTCTTCTTAGCAATTTTTGTTGTGTTTGCATCCTTTTTTTTAGAACCTATAATCCCCAATTTTATTGTAGGACTAAGTGGTTTGCTTATAGCTTTCATTGCGCTGCAAATTTTTAATGTCACAACTAAACGAGTGAGGGCTTCACCTTTAAGATGGTGCGTCGCAAATATGAGACATCTTAGCTATGAAATTGAAAGACACGCCGAACAACATAATGGACAACTTCCTCCGGCTGAACATTGGCGCGAAACTTTAGTCGAACCAAATAGCATCTTTAATCATTTACGTTGTCCCATCGATGCTCCTAAAGGTTTGAGTAGCTATGCTCTAAATGAGAATCTTACGGACACACCTTTAGCGGACATACCTGGCAATGTAGTATTATTGTTTGAAACGGCTCCAGGCAAAAATCCGGTCGGAGGTCGTGAGTTAATAACAGCCAAACACCATTATGGCAAAGGAGCAATGGTCCTCTTTGCCAACCTGCACATCGAATTTGTCAAAACCGCCGATTTTAACGACCTGCGCTGGCAGCCGTGATTTTCGCAGTCTGCGAAGGTGAACTTGTTAATTGCTATGGTGTTGGGGCAACGGTGAGCAGTTTGTATGTAGCAACTGCAGCTAAAAGGATAAAA
>CAZTKW010000051.1:5389-11876 GCA_964614315.1 uncultured Pirellulales bacterium | reverse complement strand
GCACTCCCCATAATATGGTATTAAGAATATGCAATTTGTCAAGTCCAACTAAACATATGTATCGATCCTTCCTTTTATAAAGCAACATATTTATTCTGGGCACAATGGCATGTATAAGCCGTGGTATAAATAAAGGATATTCTGATGTTACATAAAGTGTTAAATCTACAGAATTAGATACCTTTTGAAAAATATTGTTAATCCAGTTGATTTCGTCATTCTGGTTTTCACAAACTAAAAAACGACTAAAGCTTACATCTACCGCAGGATTTATATTAGATAAAAGGTCAGTTGCAATATCGTTCTTTGGGTTTAAATTTTTGGGGAATATATGAGTCGCAGCAATTTCTCCTCCCTTCAACGCCGCTTCTTTATATATTTTTTTAACGGCGTTAATAGATCCTTCAGAGGAAAATAACAGATGTGGAAACATCTCCCTTATCTTTTTGACAACACATGATAAAGCTAAAACAACTGCTGCGATTAGCAATAACCACCACAGTAGCATAAATTTGGCAAATATTATTGCAAGAGCTGCTAAAGTCAAACTCAAAGCAATTGTTAACATGTCTTTCATTTAGAAACCTCTTCAATCTTTGTTAAGTGCGATATTTTAAACTTTTAACTATAACTTTGAAACAGCTCCTTTGATATCAATATTCAAACCAACTGCAGCCATTTCTTTTAACAGCTTAGCTTTCCAGCTGCCTTTTTCATCATACTCTTCATATAGAATGCCTTGCAAATCAGACGGAATCTCAACATTTTCTTTTTTGAGCAGCCTAACATGGCTTTTTCCTAATTTGCCAATAAAAAAACCTATCTCTAAAATTACATTTTGCCGAGCCCGTAATTTGCCATCTTTTGTCAAATCATCCGGGCTCATTATTGAAATTGCATAATTGCTCCCATCGCTTTCTTCGATTAATTTGTCTATGATTGTTCTACCTTTATCAGGGCATTCGTGCAACACCACATCCTCTACACCTGCGCGTGACAGCAACAATTGAACTTCTCTCTTCAACTCGTTATTATGACCATGAATAATAAATATTTTTGGTTTCTTTTGCATAATTTCCTTCCTGAAATATTTTGTTTTTTTTTCTAATTTATCATCCCAAAATTTAATCTCTTTATCAAGGACACCCATGCTATGTTTGTAAGAAGTGTCAGAAAGTTGAGAGTAAGCGAAAAGAGCACGGAGTATGAGGCAACACATATATGGATCAGCATCATGCTCTCCACTCAACTGAGACTTGACACGCCACACCGATTTGAAATCAAACCCCATCACAATATGTTCGACAACCTGACTAATAATTTTATATAATTCCTCAGAATAAGTGTTTTTTAGCAATCTTGAACATGATAATACCACGTGTGCTGTCAAGAAATCATTACATCGGAGTACCGGTGTATCGCTAGGACGGGTCCAGTTAGTTTCTAATAGCCACTGACCATTGGAAAATGGTGCTGTCCGCAATCTTTTGCAATAATCGGAAATAACATCTATGTTACATGGTTTACCAAGACGTTGAGATAGCTCGATAATCCATGCATAGTGTGAAATGTCTGATACTAATTTTGGCCCCATTGCCAACATTGATTCAAGTTTTGTTTCATACTCTTTCACTTTTTCCTGCGAAAGAATGCTTAATGTTTTTGTTGAGTTTAGAACATCGATTGCCAAGCATAGTTCAAAGGTGTGAGCATTTATTCTACCGCCATATTCACCAGAAGTATGTTCAATATGGTATTTTAGTTGCCTCCTAACTCGTTCCATGTCTACCATCTTCGGCCATGATCCAAAAACTTGAGCTTTTAACAGGCGTTCAAATAAGGGATTGGGATGTGTTACAGACTCTAAAAAAGCAATCCCATTTCTAGCCATTTTAACAGCTTCTTTGTCTGAACTTAGACATTCGCTAATACCTAACAATATCTGCGAAGTATACGCTATTCTTCGCGTAAGAGAAGATGGGGGATTTGTGAGGCTATCCCAACTACCATCAAATCTTTGCGTAGAGGCAAAAAAATCACAAAAATATTTTATGAACTCACTCATTGTAACTTCACTAGTTTATGAACATTAAAATTAGCTTTTCCAATTTCACCATTAGTCATTTCGTAATAATCGGGTACCAACCTTCTTTTGCCATAAAAACCGGACTCTTTGCTTCTATATATTTCTAATTGATTCAGCAACTCTCTTTCTTTAGGCGAAAATATAGGCTCATATGACAACACGGGAGCATATTTAGCTAAAACATTTACAACTGACAAGCTTTCATGGGTCCAGCTTGAAACATAATTATATCCATACCAAGATAAAGAGGATGCAGACATAAAACAAATCAGACTTCCTAGCCCCTTCTTTTGATATTGTTTTTTTACTGCAAACAATAATGAATGCATATATTCTTCAGTTATTTTTTCAAATATCCTAACACCAACAAGTTTTTGCTTGAAGAATATCGAGACTATAAAAAGCATTTTATCTTTGTAATTAGCTATGAATTCTTCATAAGTAGAAGGGCAACATTTATATTTATCTTTAAATAGTTCAACTTCAATTTCGAAGAGATCGTGTCCTATATCATCTCCGATGCCATTTGTCCATAGCATTTGAATTGTTTGTGGAAAAATACAATTATTCATGCCAACATATTCCCTACAATTATAAGTTTATAAACTATCAATTCCCTATGCGGCCAACCATAGGATTAGTTGTCCGTTGGCCTCAAAATTACCGGACACAAACCATGGATTGATTATCCTAGGGTTCGTCTTTGGACCATCGTCTGTCTTGTTTGATACACAAAATAAATCGTAATTTATTCTATTTACGCCTATTTCTTAATTCTTCTAACTCCGTTAAATATTCAATTGCACGATTAACAGGGGGATCATTTATACCATCGGGTATAATTGGTTTTATGCCTGGAAACAAAGCACACATATCTGGGTCATTTTTATCAATCTGCCATGCTTGACATACCCGCAATTTTCGTTTTTTGATCCCAAGCTCTGGAAATAGAGTCGGTGGTTTAGAAAGTTCCTCGTATAGACCTGGTGCAAGCACATATGACTTTGCCTTAGAGTATGATGATAAAAATTGTTGCAAATTATGAGGGGTACTTGGCTCCATTCGATGGACCCTTGACACCATATAAGCATGCGATACAGGAGTATGTTTTTGTAAAAACTCAGTATCTACGCCTATTATCACATTATAGTTGTATAGATGTTCCGTGTCGATACCGGTAATGAATGATACTCTAATATAATCATTCTCATCAACTTTTCCAAAACGACTCTGCCATGCTCGAAAAATTGCTTTTCCAGCCTCTTGATTTCTGAATCCCAGAACAAGCAATGGCGGTTCATCCGAATATCCTACATAAGCCATCGCTTGCCATTTTGCTTTATCCCATAATGGCATATTAATTATTGAATAAACTCGGACGTCACGGTGCTTGAGATTATCAATTCCGGAAAGCTTATCAAATGTTACCTCTTTTATTGATTCGGGTGCAGTTATTTTAGATTTGTTTTCTTCTTTGGGAATTCGGCCATTGAACCAAGGGGTAGACCTTTTTAAAGGAAAGCTTTCCTTCCTATCTTGATTTCTCCACGCCCAAAGACAAAACTTTGGATTACTACCAAGCATATTTTTAATACAAACATCTGTATCAACAATACTTAGGGCTCTGGAAAATACCGCCCCTTCTTTTGCCATTGTTTCCAGAGTGTTTTGAGGATTGTCTATAACAGTTATTTGGCAAAGCACAAATATCATAACTTCACGCAACCATTCACGATATGTTTCGGATTGATCATGCATCTTGTAGGCAAAGTCTGCTTTGTGACGAATCTCAATCGTTGGTATTCCTGCAGTCTCATCTAACCAATATTTAAACATATTAGTTATAGAATCAGAGGATTTTATTCTTATTTGTAATTCTGGTTGATAAGGCAGAATTGATCTGTCCAGACCTGTTGCCAAAAAAGCTTCAAGTACGGCTAAAAGTGTCTCGCTTAAACAAAGAGATTCAAAACAATTAGTGGTTTCGATTGTAAGATGGCACCCTATTATGAAAGTGCTAAGTATTACTTCACTATTTTGAAGCAATTCAGGTTTTTCAGGAATATCACGAGATGCAGGTTGGATAAGCCACTTATCAAAGAAGTCCAGTACTTCTTCACTGCTTTGATCAGATGGAATGACTTTTTCCTCCCGGAGATATTCCTCATGTCCAAGGGCATAGATAATCGCCATCCAAGAATGGACCAATCCTTTACTTTCCAGAACACATGGTAAAAAGTCCAGCCATTGCAAGTCTGACAATTCAGCTTTTAGTAAGAGCAAACCTAATATAAGATCTTGTATTTGACGGTCATTAACGAACCGATCTTTTTCTGGCTTATCTGAGATTAACTTTTCTGCAACAACTGATGCCAGATCCATCCAAGAAAGGGCATAAGGAATACGACCTAGTTGAAGTTCCAGCCAAATAAGTTTCTGGAGATAGTATAATGTTCCAGATACCACATTGCCGTGCTTCCAAAATTCTCTGAGTGCTTCGTTTGCTGCTACAAGCACATTTCTTCGTGCTGCCCACAATAAACCGGCTGATTCATATGCAAGTGCACATCCCATTAAAGAGTCAACAAATCCTTTTCGATACTCATCCATGAGAAGTTTCTCTTGGGCTCGGCTAAACAATTTGATAGCTTCATATTTCTTTCCTTCCCTAAGCTTCCCATATCCACGATTTAGGAGGAGGCCACCTGCCGACCCTTGACTTGTTCTTTCATCAGCCAGTTGCACTAAGGTTTCAAATATTTCGTCTATCTTTTTATTATCTGGAAACAAACTGTTAAGCTCAGGAAAAATCTCTGAAATAAACTCAAAAGGGAAATCAAGATAGCCTTGGCTGGTCTTAATAGTTTCGTGCAGTTTGTCGAGAATATGGTCAATTTCTGCATCATTACCGAATGATTCAAAGAGGTTTATGAGTAAGCTTCGAATCTTTGCCTGCAATGCGTTATTAGGTCTTTCTTTTTCAGAAGCAAGCCGGATAAGTTCGGATTTTAGTGTAGTCGTACGTTTATCAAACTGTGCCTGCGTCGCATCTAATTGCTTTAGCTTTACTGTCGTAGCTAAAAGCATCCATAAATTGGCAAGTTTTCCAATATCTTCATATTGCTCACTTCCAATAGCTAACCCCTCAACTCGACTATAACCTTCATTAAGTTCATTGATATCATCATACCAGTAGAAAGCTGTCCATGTTCGGATATAAGATATACGCATTTTTTGCTGACGATACCCTACTTTGACGGCAACTCTTTCTGCTCTGTCAAAGCGTCCATCTACCTCATGTCTAGGTCGTTCAAGGTTTCTGGCGAGAAGAGCAGCTTGCATACAGTCTTCTGCCAACTGATATTCGACATCTTTGTAACGATCGACATTGCTTATATTATCTTCAAGCTCTTTTAATTGAGATTCTTTCAATGTGTCTTGAGGTCCCAAAGTGTGACATTTTCGTTCTTCATGCTGACTGAGGCCAAGGGTTTCGACAGCTAATTGTTGGCGATTATGCTCCAAGACACATTTAACAATCCAGTTTCTATCAAGAATATGCACTTGAATACAATGCTTTTTACTAAGTTCATCCTCAACCTCAGCTCGTTTTTTATCTTTTATGAATTGATTGCTCACGAAGTAAACTAAATTATATCCTCGTTTAGTTTGAACAATTTTATCAATGTCGCCACGAACTTTGGGTAGCCAGTCCTTCTTTGTACTAAACGCAAAAGCCCATCTTTCCTGAGCAGCTTCCCTACCAATACCTTCATACCATCTAAGTGAAATAGCATCAGCAACTGGATAGGTTTCTGTATCTGTTTTACTGTCACCACCACCCGTGGGACCAGTTTGTGGCAGTAGATTTGGACAAAGCTCCTTCTCTGCTAGTCGGCGTGCAAAATGTTCGAATTCATATTCTTGTTTTCGAGATGTAAGAGTATCAAGGTGGTACTCGAGTAATTCACGAGTAAAGTGATATTCTGTGACTGTTGGAGAATCAGAAAATAGTTCTGGTCTGCGTGCACGCATATAGTCTGATGGACGAAATTTGTCAAATTTAGATTGTTGTAACTTTTTATCCATGTATTCTATATTTCTTCTTATAAACTATTTTTCATGCCAGTTCATTCCACCATCGGATTAACTGTCCGAAGGTCATTGACAATCAGATAAACCATCTGATACTCCAAAATCCAATAATTACATCAAATTTTTGTTTCGACTTTTTATTTAGCGTTGCTCATCTATCCACCTTTACAGCCCCGAGGAAGAATAGTAAACTGCCATATAGGCAAATCTTGCCCCTTGTAACCCTTTGGTATTAGTTTCCCCAAAAAGCTTTCATCAGGTCCGGCCCCAAGCATTTCGACTTTCCCGTCTGGTGCTGTCAACCAC
>CAZTKW010000051.1:0-5379 GCA_964614315.1 uncultured Pirellulales bacterium | reverse complement strand
TTGAAATCATTGAGCTTAATTCTCCCGTTATTTCAAAGCTCTGCCCTTGTGTTCTTTCAAGTGGTACTGCCTCATATGTAAAAGACACTAAATTATTATTCTCGATTTCCGCAACAGGCTCTCTTGTCTCCCAGTTTCCGAACATCATGAGGGAAAAGGCAATTGTTCTTTCATTGTCATCTCTGATCTTGTTACCACCGCAGAAAAACTGGATTTCGCCAATTACAAAACTGATTTTGCCATCCTCTTGGATAGTTCGTGGTTTATCTGTGTCAGCAACAATCTTTAATGATAATGGAGGAGTAGTTCCAATCGACGCATTGCCTAAGATGTACATTTCATTAAACATGCAAGCGTTCTCAAAAGTAAGCAAATATTTAGCGTTATCTAATATTAGTTTTTTCAATGGCACTAACGTCCAAAGATTCCACTTAACCCAATATATGGCTAATTTAGTTTCAAGTTTACATATTTCAGAATAGCGAATCAGTTTATCAAAATAACCCTCTTCTAGAACATAAGGTTCTATAGGATCAGTTTGATTGAAGTTTTTAACTTCGACGAGAAATTCATTTCCCTTTTTATCTACAATTCGAAAATCGGGTATGGCTATGTCCTTACCATTGACGTGAATAGAACCAGAATCTTCACTTTTAATCATCTTTATATTGTTCAACGACACCGCAATGTATTCGAACATGGCCTGAGCTCTTATACCATATACAAGAGCTGGATTGCTCTTAGCGGCCTTAAACTCTAAACTCAGTCGGTCTATGAATTGACTATCATGCGCATCTGAAGATAGTTTGTAACCCTCTTTTTTGCTGAGAGACTTGTAAATCTCAATTGTCTTAAATTTTTCAGGTTTTCGTGGCACTTGTCTCATTGCTACATTGTTCCCAAAATAAATCCAATGCTTTTAACGTCATGTTTTCTACGAGATAATTTACTGCCTCCTGCTGCCGTCGATTTACGATTTCTTCACCTTGAAGCTGTTATTGTGAATGTAATATTTATTCATAATCAATTCGCATGGGTTCCTTTTGACGAATTTAGAGGCGGCAATTCACCAAAAATTTGTCGGTAGTCATTTAATACGGATCGTTCAAGTTGCTTTAGAAAAGCAACTATATCTTTTTGGTTCCGGTACTCTTTGTAGCATATTTCAAATTGGTGATTTGAAAATGTATTCGTTAATATCCTAGAGCCCCAAAAGTTCTCAGCAGCTTTATGATGGCATTTTGAAGTTAAACCTGCCATGCCTCTAGCTAAATATCGAACACGATATTTATTTTTAGATATTCCAATGTATAATATTCCATTTGCGTCTTGGCTCACAAACCGTCCTAGCTGAACTGGAACACCAGGTGCGTCGCAGATTCTAAGCACATAAACATATGGTTTATTAGGCAATGCATAAAAAGTGTTAACAGGAATCCAATTTGCATTAAGTAAAACTCCATCTAATCTGTTCATAAAAGCCCTTTCAAAATACTGTCACAAGTAATTGAACCATATGTCTTCTTAATGGCATTAGTCCACTACCTTTAAGTACTTTTGAAATTCTGTTATAGTTCATAACGCACTTAATATTTTGATAAACTTTTCCATGCCTGGCTTTCTAAAATGCTATATAAAACTTTCTGCCCTATAAATCATGTTTAAGCTTTTTCATTTTTCGTGGAAAGAATATTTGTTATCTCGCGCTTCACGATTTCCGGCAGGTCCTCTGTTATCCAGTTATTTTCACACAACCACTGCAGGCATTCGGATTCATCAAAAGAATCATTTGTTATAAATTCTGATATTGCAATGGCGCTTGATCGACTCAGGCCAAGACCAATTAGGGCAAGCTGGGTTTTCTGAGAAACACCAAATTCTAGAAGAATATTCATCTCCATAAGTCTTTCCACAAGATCACAACGATCTATGTTTTTTAAATATACCCTTAGGATATCTACATAACATGCCAGAAACTTCGGTGCTTGAAAACGGGCAAACTCTTCAACGTCCTTCATTGTGTCCCGAATTAAATTAGGTAATTTGAAGCCCCTTCCATGTTTATTATAGTAACTCTCACGACTTGAAATAATTCTTGCTAGAGGATACCCTTTCATCCAATCAACAATCAACAACGCAAGTTGGCCAACTCTACCGCCTCGACCAAATACAGTTCCAAGGTGAGAATTTATTCGATGAAGTATCTGAACATACCCTTCAAATGCATCTTCGCTTTCAGCGGGAACAGGGATAAGCTCTTCTACAGGCTTCTGTCGACTCGCTGTGCGATTATTGAAATATGCCAATAAGTTATCCATGGCTATAGGACTAATTCCAGGATTCCTAAGTATGACATTTGCTGGAGTTTTGAGGTCATTAACAATATCTGCGATTTTCTCATTTAGAACACTTATCATCTTAGGTGCAAAACGCCTTGCCCATGCTGCTGATGTGATATTTCCATTACGCAAATAGGATGACACAAGATAGGAAAAAACATATTCCAAATTAGAGTTTTTTTGCGCTTCCTCTCGCAAGGTCCCATTGTCAATAAAGGATAGAAGCTTCTCTCCTTGCAACAGTACTTCGTCTGCAGTTCTATGAATGCGATACTTTGCTCGCCCTTTTGGAGCACCATTTTTCCAAATATTATCTCGCCGAGCATCGACACATACGACATTCCCCTGAAACTCTTTACCCCAACGCCCAGCTCGACCAGCCAAGTTCCAGAAGTCACTATGAGTCATAGGCTTCGTACGTCCTTTTTTAGGGCCCCGTACAAATATGCTTTGGCAAGGCATATTGACACCTTCGATTAACGTTGATGTGCAAACCAAATATTTTATTTTGTTAATGCCAAACAATCTTTCGATCTCTGTCCGAACCAGCAGAGGCATATTGCCATAATGAAAAGCAATTCCTCTGCGGAGAACTTTGCCTAGACAATACGAAGGATGGATCGTCTTTTGGATTAGTGTTATAAGTTCATGGATTTCCTTGTCCTCTGGCAAGTTGGAATCACTGCCAATCAGATCGTATAATTGCTTGGCCGTTTTTTCTGCATCAGCAGCGCCATTGACATAAATTACATTGCCTCCCTTGAAATCACCTAGAGCAAAAGAAACAAAAGGCAACCGTTTACTTTCAGGTGTGGGTCGAGAAGGCAATTGTATCATTCCTATTTTTGTTGGATTTTCATTTAAAATTAATTCAGCAATCCAATTTTGAGGTTGACCATTCAGTTGTGACATCCAGATAAGGTTTTGATTAACCATTGTATCTTCACTCATAATCGAATTTCGAGAAATATTTTCTGGGGCATCCTCAAGTAAAACTTCTGGATTATCTGTCATAGGGCTGGCGAAAACTATTTTGCAAATCTGATTCTGGCATACAACGGCCTCTATTGCCTGTTGTAACAATACACCACGATAATTGTCACCAATCTTTTGGGCTTCGTCAACAATCATAAGATCAATCTTTACGTTGTTATTAAAAGAAGCAAGAAGAACGTGAAGTCGTTCCTGTGTAAAGACAAAAACATTGGCTTGACCAACTTTAAGAGATGAATGCAATGGGAGTGTAGAAACAGATACATTTTCAATTTTCTCGGATTTAAGTATAACCCCAATATCTAGCTGAACTTGTTGGATAAGTGCACGTGTCGGGACAATGTAAACGATGGTGGCAAGATGATTAACTCGCAGATATTCGGCCAGCCATCGACCAACAATAAATGATTTACCTGCTGATGTTGGAGCAGAAAGGCTAATCCAATCATGGCTATCTGTGCTTTCCCAAAAGCGACATTGAAACTTATTTGCTAACAAAATATTGTTGTTTGATAGGGTTATCGAGTTCTCAATAGAACGCTTAGTCCAATCTTGGAAAAGGGGGAAGGGCAATCTATTAGCATAATCCGGTTGAAGGAGATCTCTCTTCTCTGCCAGTTTGATTGCTGGCTGATTCGCCAGTGTATCCAAAATAACAGCGGCAGCATGCTTGTCCGTTTCGGATACATCACAACATTCCATACAATATTGAGCAATTCGAAGGGCAACATCTTGACATTTTCCAGTTTTAGATTGAGCAAGTAGGCTGGCGCATAACAGTAGATATTTCCAGTCATGTGGCTCTTGCTCTTGACCATTTCTCTGCAAATTAGGGAACTGATTGACCACAGAATCAACAAGTAAGCGATTGTATCTGCTTTGAAAGCCAACATTATCAAGAAGCCAGTTTTGAATATCAGTTTTACTCATTGCTCAAACCCAATTCAGTTCGAAATGCTCTACGGAAATCATCAACACTTGGAAATGGAAGACAGAATACCTCGATCTCAAAAGTGTGAATTTTTTCTTCAATTATTCGTTTTTGTAGGTGCGTTTTACGTGTGTCAAATATTGTTTCGATGTCCTGTTTGACCTGTATCATTTCCTTGGAGTTTGGTGTTGTTGGATAAGCCTCTGAGTCAAATCCAACAAGACACAATCCTCGATATTCCAATTGCTTAAACATAAGATCATCAGGATCAAGATATCGTTTCAATGCCTCCTCCAAACAACTATCATTTAGATCTATGCCGTCACGCATTAGTTCAAGATCGCGATTTTGAGCGGATCCGCTTCCTCCTGCATTGAGGAGAAATGGTGCGATGCTTGCAAAACATTCACGGGCAGCTTGTGCTGCATCGCTATGGAGCTTTGATTCACCCCAATATAATGCTAAATTGCCATTGGTTCTATTTACTCCGACATGAATTCCATCACTACCATGGACGTGCATCTCGGAACTAGTCTTCAAAACCATCTTTGAAAAAATCTGAGGTAGCTTCAAAACGTTTTCTGCTAAGACCGAAAGCAAAACTTCACCACCTTCGCCACTTCTGGGTAAGCGCGTACACAAGTTGCGAGCTTTCTGGTTAAGTTTATCTGTTGGCGCTGCCGAATTTGTCTCTATCGCTTTATTGAGAGCACGTAAAATTTCATTGCGTGGTATTGCAAAATTGGTAATGTTGTTGCCTATAAATCGAGCAAAGTCATTGACTCGTGGCCTCTTATTCCCATCTAGAGCAATGAAGTGACAGTGGGCTTTGGTTTGAGTATTGTCGATCCTAACATTGCAACATACTGTTTCCAGATAGGCGTTCATTGCATTAGGCTCACTTAGTCGCAATAAAGGAATAAGTTGGCTATAAAGATCGGGATGTTTTTCGATTATTGCCTGCTCATTTAAATTAGAAGTTTTATGAAAAGCCACAAATTAACCTTTCAAAGCTATAATCTATTTCTAAACCACTTTGATTTTTTCTCATAACAGTAAGTAAAATCTACACAGCAGCCTCCATCAAAGAATCAAAAAGCTTATCAATATACCCGT
>CAZTKW010000050.1:0-11905 GCA_964614315.1 uncultured Pirellulales bacterium | reverse complement strand
AGCGGTCCGTTCGTAGTAGAAGCCCCGGCCATTGAGAAGTTTGGCTCTTAATAGATATCGGCCATTTTCTACTTCGGTGGTTTTTGAGACAAGGGCCGGAGTGATTACTCCGTCAGCTTCTATGATATCGACAATCAACTTTTCACTGCCGCTATCGAGCATCTGAGTGAACAGAAGTTCGAGCAAAATTCTGGGCATCGCAGCGGGACTGAACTGATATTTTTTTTCTTCAGACGAGGGATTGAGTTTACTAACCGTCATCAGTCCTGTCCGAGCCAATACCATCGTAGCGACACTTCTGTCATCAAGGCTTGCGTTTTGGCTTTTCCAGATGAACTCATTAAGAGCGTTATTACTTTGAAAAAGAGTTCTCCGTTCGCGGGGGTAGCGTCCCCTAAAATAGGAAAAACTCGCGGCTTCTATGTTAAACTGCATGTTGCGGTCTGAGCTTGTGAGCACATCCATTGTAAATCCGACGTTTTGTCCTGCGGAATTTTTAATCAGGAAAAAAACCGGTGTATTTTGTGATATTTTTGCAGGATGGACGTCCAGAAAATGGCTTAGTCCTATGTTTTTGATTTCATCAAGTATTTCGCCGCCGGTTTGCAGCAATTCATTGTCCTGGAATTTCAAGCTTTTGGTAACTTTCTGGAAGGTGTGCTCGGCTAAAACAGTATCTCCAGTGGTTTGAAACACTTCGATGTCAAGTCGACGGCTGTTGGGCAACTGAACTGTGCCCAGCAAAATGCTGGGGAGTGTTTGCGGTTTTTTTATATGTGCCCAATCAACGGTTAGCGTGCCTGCTTGGATTTTACCTGTTTCGGTAATTACACCATCAACGGAAGCGGCTTTTTGCTCAAATATGAGTTGAGGATCGGTTTGAGCGGCTGCCAAAAGGTACCGGCAACCGGCATGGGCCTTAACGCTGCCGGATACGGGGATAAAATTGCTTGTTAAAGTGAAGCTGTTTAGCTGATACTTCCATTGCCCGTTTGTTCTCCAGCCGTTTCCTGCCGGGATTGAGACCGATAAGCCGGTGTGCTCTAATTCTATCGGGTCTGTGAGTACAATGGCAGACCTCGATGCGGTTATAAAGCGAGCTATCAGCAGTGCGAGGACAAAAAGGGCCAAAAGCGCTATTTTATCGGCCGAATATTTTTTTATTCCGTAAGTATTTTCCATACGTTTGCCAATAATAATTGTTATGGGTGTTTTTTGCAATGGCGGGGTCTTGATTTTGAGGTATTTTGCCCGAAAAACGGTATTTATCGTAAATTTTGGCCGGGGGCGGTTTTGCTTATCCTCAAATAGTTCTTATATATTTAAATAGAAAATAAGTATCTATTCGGGGGCTCGTGATTCGCAGTTTTTATCACGAGAAATGAGATGTTGCCGGAGATTTGGAAATGACTGAAGTAATGATGCTGTGCGATGCTGAGCCGAGGAAAGTCTTAGAAATCGTAATTGAAAAAAAGATACCGGCCATTATGTCCTATTTATCACGGGGCAAATGGCATGCGGCCAAGATTTTGCCGGTGAGTCTTGGCGCCGACAGGTTTTATGTAGAGGTCTCGCCGAGAAAAAGACCGTGCCCAATAAATGTTCAGCTTAGTCAGCCTGTCGGGATATCTTTAAAGTATGGGTACGGCAAGCTTGTTTTTGAAGCCACCGTTGTGAGCCTTGAGTTGCCTTCGGGGAATCAAAGCGGTGGACGAATAGTGCTTTCGGTGCCGTCGCAAATTGAGATGGTGCCGAGGAGAAGTTATTTTCGTGTCAACGTACCGGAGTCGCTGAAAGTAAATGTGACAATGTGGCACCGCTGCTATACCAACGGTATCCCCAATCGTAATGACAATGAAGGCCATCCGGTATTTCCACCTGAGCAAAGGTTGTCACCGGAGCATTATTGGCAGGGCCGCCTAATTGACATATCCGCCGGTGGTGCACAAATCGCAATTGATTCGGGCAAGGAACCTGATTTTAAGAAAGGACAGTTTGTTGGTCTGCGATTTACCCCGATGCCTTACGAGACTCCGCTTATGTTTAATGCCCAGATTAGAAACATCCTTCCGACAGCAGATGATAATGTTGTGTGCTTTGGGCTGCAAATGGTAGGCCTTGAGGCGAGTGCCGAGGGCAGGGCTGTTCTGCATCGGCTTTGCAATGTCGTTGAGCGTTATTATCAAATGAACCAATCCAGCCTTAAGCAGCTAGACTTTCAGACAACAAACTCGTAGCCTGACACAACAAAGGAGGCAAAGGCAAGCTAAATGTTGTGTGTCGCAGGTTCCGGCTGTGGGGCAAGGGCAATTTTCCTGCGGATTACTCTGTAATAAAACCATTTCACAAAGCCACTGGCCGCAAAGGCACAAAAACCCGTTACCAAAGCGATTTGCCTGAACCAGATAACCAGCCAGATAACAAACATACAGATTATGAGGTAGGCAAAAGGTTTTTTGCCCTTCATATACTGGTTTATTATATGCGAATACCGGATCCTGCTAACCATCAAAACTGCTATTGCCAATGTCACAAATGGCAGTGTATATGTAATGGTGCTTTCGCAGATAAGATACAACTGTGAGCTTTTTACAGAGAGTTCCGACAGTGTTTCCTGGTGAAATATCACGAGGCTGACAATCACTCCTGCAGCGGCTGGACTTGGCAGGCCAATAAAACTCATATGGGCGGATTCATCCTCTTCGTTCTCGACGTTGAACCTGGCCAGGCGAATGGCGGCACAACATAAATATGCGGCTGCTACCAGCCAGATGAATCGCTGGAGGAGATTTTCGAAAGGGCCGTTCAGTTCGGCAAATCCGAATTTGTATTCGAGAACTTTCAGCATTAGAAAGGCCGGCGCGACACCGAAACTGATTATATCACAAAGACTGTCGAGCTGACCGCCGAAACTGGAAGTGCTTTTACTTATGCGTGCGAGCCGGCCGTCGAGGACATCGGCAATCATTGCCAGCAGGACCATATATCCGGCCATTGCAAACGCGGCCTTGGCGGCAAAGGCTATGGCAGCGAATCCGGCCACGCCGTTTAGAATTGTTATCAACGACGGCAGGACGGTGATGGATTTTAACCGCTGCTTTCGGACGCGGCGAAGCAAACTGCCTTTGGCTTTTCGCTTTTTTAATCCTGGCATCATTCGTACCTTACAAGGGGAGTAATTCCGGCTTTGACTTTATCGCCTATTTTTACCATGCACTTTACATCATCGCGCGAGGGGACGTAGAGTTCGGTTCTGGAGCCGAATTTTATCATTCCGAATTTTTCACCGCCGTTTAATTGCTGTCCCTGCGCGGCACGGCAGACAATCCGGCGCGCAATAGCGCCGCTGATTTGCCTCACTATCAGCTTATCTTCGGGGCTGTCGGTTCTGACCATGGCCAGATTATTTGATTCGTTGGTGCGGCCGGACTGCGGGCTCATCGCATTTTTGTATTTACCCTTTTTGTAAATAATCCTCTCGACTTTTACATTGCACGGCGAGCGGTTGATGTGAACATCGAAAATACTCAGGAATATTCCGATGCGCAATGCGGTTTGGCCTATAAAGTCGTTTTCTTCTATTGTCTCGATATCTGTTATCCTGCCGTCAGCAGGTGCGAGCAGGAGATTTTTGTCGGCTGGAGCGGCTCGCTTCGGGTCTCTAAAAAACGCCAGTGACCATATCACGACCACGGTTAAAATCGCCTCGGCCGTATAAAAAATCCAGTTCGGCAGCCTTATCAACAGACAGGCAATCATTGCCGCAAATACCACAGCGGGAAAAACAGCCACCTGTGGCCAGCCGTATTTAGTCAGTGGGATTCTCATAATGATATGATAACCTGCGGAGAGCCCGCAATCAAGAGATAAGCTAAACGCTGCAAGAATGCAAAAAAGGCCGAGTTTAGAAACCCGGCCCCTTGGAGGAGGACACATAGAATTGTAGACGCCGCCCTTTTATATAAGCAGGGCAGCTTATTTATACTTATCTCTATAGTATAGACGCAGAAAGGGGGCAAAAAGTTACAATATTTTTCAAAAATTTCCGAAAAAATGAAAAAAAACAAGCCGAGCAAAATGCCCGGCCTCGGTATTATGAACTGTTTTATCAGCCCAGCAACTTTATTTTGGCAAAGGCATTCTTTCAATCTCAAAGGTGACGATTTGCTCCCCTCGCTTTACAGTAAGAACCAGCTTTTCTCCAACTTTTCCGAGGAACAGATTCAGTGCGTCGGCTGAAGATTTAATATGCGAGATGCTATTGCCATTAACTTTTAGGACAACATCTCCATCTTTGATACCCGCTTTTTCCGCTGCCATGCCTGAAACAACCTTAAGCATCGGCCAATTCTCAAGATTGACCCCTATAAAACCACGCTGTTCAGAGTTCATGTAATCAGCAGGTATCTTCGGCTCAAAAAAATCGGACTCAAGCTCAACATCCCACTCAGGATTACACATAACCACATTAGCTTTTGAGTTATCAATTAGAACGCCATCAACCTCAATACGGACCGGCAAATTAGTATTTACATCAACCCAAAGACGCATAGTAACATTTTCGATCTTATCTTTGTCCATACTGAGCATTGCTCTTTTATCGTTAAATTCAAAGCCTTCTGAAAGAACTCCGTCTACTATTTTTCTGCCCAGTTTTTTATATTTTCCTTTCGACAGAATTCGATCGACAATATTCTTTGGGCTTATCGGAGACAGTTCCTCAATATCCTCATCTGTCAGGTCCATTTTCCCGAACATTTTCCTTTTATGATCTATCCCGACAACAATTCCTTCCGAAGATTTTACATACACCTGATTAGTTATTTTCTTATTGTCATAAATATCCTCCCTTACGGCAGCTTCTGTATAATATACCAACGAATCAAATGCATTAGTGCTATTATCTTTAGAGAACACTATTGTAGTCTTTTCAAAGACACAGGTTTTTATTTGTTCAATTTTTTTTGCCACATCCGCCAATGCAACACTTGCCATATCCGGCCCGCCAATAATGTTCAATCCTAAAATCACAGCGATAATTATAACCGCGGCGGCGGTGAGTTTTGTAAAACGATTCATAATAAATCTCCTGAGTATGAGTTTGTTCTTCAAATTCTGGATTTTGTGTGATTCGGCGGCTTCGGTATCAATGCGGCTCATTACGTTTTCGAGAAGCGAATCATCGGAGCCGATTGCCCGGCCGAGATTTTCCAGCTTTTCTTCGATTGGTTCTTTGGCAGTCATAGTTCCGCCTCCTTCAATATATTTCGCAGGCGTTTATGAGCCCGCGAGAGCTGTTTGGTTACGGTGCCGAGGCTTCGCCCGGCTATGTCGGCGACATCTTTTACGCTGCGGCTGGAAAAATATCGAAGCATAACAACCTGCCTTTCGGCTTTCGGCAACTTCATAACAGCGGCTAAAAGCCTTTGTTTGCTCTCATTGAGCCGGCCGTCAGGATTTTCTATCGCTGCATTGACAGCCGTATCCAGCGGTGCGGCTTTTGGCTTTCGGCGCAGTGAATCGAGGGCGCATCTGTGAGTTATTTTCATCAGCCAGGGACCGAAAGCTTCGGCTTTTCGCAGTGCGAGCAGATTCTCATAGGCCTGCACAAACGCATCCTGGGCGGTATCCTGAGCCTTATGATAGTCACTGAGCACGTTCAGAGCTGTTGCGCGAACGGAGCGCTCGTAACGTTTTACAAGCACCGCAAAAGCGGCTTTGTCGCCATCTAAAACGGCTTTTACCAGTTCAGCATCCGATTGCACCTTATAAAATCTCCAAATTGAAGCGCTTCTATTAATAAGAGCAGGAAAAAAGGGAAAATGCGACAAGAAAAATTTTTTTACAGGATGATATTGAAGCAGCTTTTATAATCGGGTCTTGACGGGAGAGGTGAAAGACGGTAAAACATCCTGACGGTGAGACGGTCGAGATTGCCCGAGTGCAATGACGGTTAAAAAAAAGAAGACAAATAAAGAAAGGACGTAAGATGTACCCAATGATTGTTGATGTAACCGCCCGGGAGATACTTGACTCCCGCGGCAACCCCACGGTAGAAGTTGATGTATTGCTTGATGACGGTTCTTTCGGGCGTGCGGCGGTTCCTTCGGGAGCCAGCACCGGCGCTTATGAAGCGGTTGAGCTTCGCGATACAAAGGCAAAACGCTATATGGGTAAAGGCGTTTTAGGGGCCGTCAAAAATGTAAACGAAATAATCGCACCTGAAGTGTGCGGTATGGACGCCACGGCGCAGGAAGAACTCGACCAGTTGTTGATAGAACTGGATGGTACGCCGAATAAGAAGAAGTTAGGAGCAAATGCAATATTGGGTGTGTCTCTGGCTGCGGCGAAGGCGGCGGCGGACTCGGCAGCTTTGCCGTTGTATCGTTATCTCGGCGGGTGCGGCGCTAATATTCTGCCGGTGCCGATGATGAATATCGTTAACGGCGGCAAGCACTCCGACAATAACGTCGATTTTCAGGAGTTTATGATTATGCCGGTCGGAGCGAAAGACTTTCCGAACGCCCTGCGGATGGGAGCTGAAACTTTCCATACGCTCAAAAAAGTATTGGCTAAAAAAGGCTACGCCACATCGGTCGGCGATGAGGGCGGATTTGCACCTATGCTAAAGAGCAACGAAGAGGCTCTGGAAGTAATAATGGACGCAATTAAAAAGGCGGGCTACAAGCCCGGTAAGGAAATTGCGATAGCCCTTGACCCGGCGGCGACGGAGATGTTCGACGAAAAGACAAAGAAATATAAATTTTTCAAATCGGCACCGAATAAAAAAATCACCTCGGATGTTTTAATCAATCACTGGGCCAAATGGGCGGACAAATATCCGATAATTTCGATTGAAGACGGTCTGGCTGAAGACGATTGGGCAGGTTGGACAAAATTAAATAAAAAAATCGGCGACAAGATTCAGCTGGTGGGTGATGATTTGTTCGTAACCAATACGAAACGTCTGGCTAAGGGAATAAAGCTTGGCTGTGCCAATTCGATATTGATAAAACTTAACCAGATAGGGACTCTGACGGAGACATTCGAGGCTATCGATATGGCTCGCAGGGCGGGGTGGACGGCGGTAATCAGCCACCGCAGCGGCGAGACCGAGGACAGCACCATCGCCGACCTGGCTGTGGCCAGCGGGGTTGGGCAGATAAAGACCGGGTCATTGTGCAGAACAGACAGAATCTGTAAATATAACCAGCTTTTGCGAATAAGCGAAGACCTTGGGCCTGCGGCGAGATACGCGGGCTTTATGTTCGAATAAAAAATAAAAATTGATTTTAAGACGACAGGCACAAATCTTTCACTGGAGGAGAGATAATTGTGCCTGTCGGAATATTCAGTTTGTTCTATGCGAAGGCAAGATGCCATCCGAGTGCTTTTGTTTGTGCTTTTCTTTAGTGTAGGAGCGGCGGCTCTTTATGTTTCAATGTGCTGCGACGAGCTGATTGGGCACTATCGAAACAAACAAATGCTGCAAGCTATGGAAGACTCCAAAAGCCGTCTCGAATCTTTGATAGCAGATTACGATGCATTAACGAATCGGCTGGAAGGGGATCCTAATCTTGTTATAGAGCGAGTTGCGCCGTCAACATTAGGGACGGAGCCGGCAGATTCGAACGCCATTTATCCAAAGGTGACAGCCGAGCAATTAGCCGCTGCAAAGAAGGCCTTAACCGAAGATATTGAGCAGGACCAGACAGAGCCGGCTGTTCCTGAGTGGCTTAGGCGCTGCAATGAACCTCGCCATCGCATCATTTTATTTTTGGCCGGTGCATTTTTAATTCTTGTTTCATTTATATGGTTCGGCTCAGCTAAAAAAACAGGCCTAAAACAATTTTAGCTATTTACTTATCGGTACTGTATTTTGATGGGGTCGGCATTTTCTTTCTGGCGCTGCCAGAAAAACTCATAGGGATTTATCCAGTCGAGGTCACTTCCAGTGAGGCGCTGGTTGATGATATATGAAACCACTTTGATGGTGTAGTCCACATCTCTTACGGCATTGTCGAGGCCGATAGTTCCGTGTCCGGGCAGGAGCAGGTCGTACTGCATCGATTTATCAGGAGCACCTCTTGCGATAGAAAATCGTTTGATTTTCCAGAGGGACTTTATGTACTGCTCCCAATCTACATAAATGTTTCCCATCCAGGCATGTCTGCCGAAATGAAGGACAATATCCTGGCTTAAGAGGATATTTTTACCTTCGTGTTTGAAGTAGAAGCACGATGAACCCGGTGTATGGCCGGGGGTGTGGATAACGCTTAGCTTAAAGGAGCCGAAAGATAATGTGTCACCATCCTCGAATGTGGTAACGGGGCCTGTTACGGGCGTGAAATAACGTCTTGGCTCGGGCAGTCCGCCCCATGCGGTTATCTCATTTCCTTTTCGTATTGGATTGAGGTCGGCTGTGTGTATGAGGATTTCTGCGCCCTTTTTCTGCCAGTATGGTGCGCTCTGTGCGTGGTCGGTATGACAATGTGTCAGCAGTACCCATTTGACATCGCGTTGTTTGTAGCCAAGGGACTGGATTTGTCTTACGATTTCTTCTGTGAAGGCGTCATAGCTCGGGTCGGCCAGGAGCAGGCCGCTACCGGTATCGGCGAGGTAAGTTCGCTGCTGGCTGTCTCCGCAGAGTACCCAGAGGCTGGTCAGAAGACGAATCGGCGGATTCTGGATGACCAACTCGCCTGATTTGATTTGGGCTCTAATCTGCCGGGCTATATTTACGCCGTCGTCCCATTTCTGGTTTTTCTTCAGGCGGACATATTTCTGCATCTCTATATAGGTGGATGTGTCGTGCTGGACTTTCTGTCCCCAGGGAGTTACAGTCACCACGGGCGGGTTTCCCCGGTTTATCTGTGCAGCAGTGCAAACATTTGCTGAGAGCGATTTTAGCAAAAATGCAGCACCGGCTGCGGAGGCGGCGGAGTTTTTTAAGAACAGGCGTCTTGTGGTCAGTTTATTTTGTGTTGCCATTTTATCTCCTATGAGCTTAAATCTTGCATTTTACCCTTTTATAGGCTTACAAGGGGATATTTTTTGTTTCGTCAAGTTAACGTATATTCAGCCGCCTTTGGCGGAACTTTTTTTACAGGATTGATAAGATTAACCTGATATTATGAACCTGTCAATCATCGTTTGAAATTGGGTTTGATTGGGTTTGAATTGTGTTTGTTTTCAGGTTGGCGAAGGGGGCTGTTTTTGTTCATAATGCTTTGTCAAACAAAAGGTTATGGTCATTGGGCTGTTTAGAAAATTGGGTTTGTTTTTTCTATTCGTGATTTGTGGTTTTTGATTCGTGGTTTGTGGTTCGTAGTTTGGGTTTCGGTGGTCATTAAAGAATCTCCTACATTTTTATAAGTGGGGAGGAAAAAGACGCCCCCCATAATTAGAGGACCTTGCGCATTTCGGTCGAAAAATCGTGCAATTTTAAGTCGGCAAGATTTGTAAGTGCTTATGTGGAGAGAAGTAAAAAAAATTAAGAAAAATCAAATTTAGTTTTTGATTACATGCGCATTCGGTTCGATTTTTCGCCTCTGGTAGCTGTTGTTGCCGGAGGCCGCAATGAGCAACATCCAGTATTTCGCAGGAGCGCAGCACCGGAGAAAATAAGGATAGGCCGAACTGAAGGCAACAAAAGCGGTGAGTTGAAAGCGGGGAAAAAACGTCAAAAAAACGCAAAAAATGACTCACTTTTTGAACAAAAAGCGGAAAAAACGAACAAAATGCCAAAAAAAGCGAAAAAATGATTCGTTTTATTGTGTGTTTTTGTAAAAAATACCTTAGGCACAAGCAAGCTTGCTGCACACCCGATACAAAAACCTCCTTCAATGTTAAAATAGGTAAGATAGGAGCGGGGAAAATTGCTCTTTCAAAATGAGAGTGAATGAAATGTTAAAATAGGTAGTTTGGGCGGTCTGCGCATTTGCATAGGGAGATAAAGCGATAGATATTGTCTGGAAAAATGGTTTGAAGAATTTTAGATTCTGAGTATAATTGTTCGAGCGACTTGAAGAGGCAGCGAAGCAGATGTTATAAATTGTCCAAGCAAGCTTGGGAATGAGAATATTATGGCGGAATCCTGCTTGAACATTGATTGCAGAAGTTTATTAATTACCCGTCGGAGGCATATTTGTTAACTGTGAATGAGACACAACTGCATAGTTTTGAAATGACATACAATCTTATTCGGAAAGTTCCTTTGCCTTATTAATTATTGCAGATTGGAGAAGAAATGGACAGTAACGATTGCCATATTGGATTTAACCGGGTAGCTGGTGAAGAGGTAGTATGGTCAGAATCTTCTTTTATTCGCCCCTTACATTCACGAGACCAAATAAATATTCGAAAGGTCTTCAGGATATATTATATAATCATAATCGTGTCATTTGCGTTGTCCTTTTTAATTTTTTTTTCGGGTATGGCGATTAGGAAGTATCAGCCCGAACTTCAACTGCCTGAGACGGTTAGTATTTTGGCGGCGTTTTTTTTATTCTTCGCAATTCTGCTTACCATCATATCAGGATATTTTTTAAAAAGCGTGATGATTCGGAATATTAAAACCCGCAGCGGGCTGCTTTTTGAACCGGACAGAGAGTGTATATTTGCAGGTCTTGAAAATACTTTTACATATGACAAAAGAAAACTTTCCGCCGACGATTTCGGACTGCTCAGGCTTGAGCCGGGAATGGTTCAGCTGGAAATGGAAAAATACAGGGCCCAATTCAAGGCCGCTGACCTGTGTGTTTCTCTTTTACACACGGGCAAGAATATCGCCGGAGTCCGTTTGACCTTAAATGATTCTCAACAGTCGTGGAGCGTTGTTCTTACACCCCTGGGAAATTTCGGTACATTGAAAGAAATGGGCAATGTGAAAAAGTCCAAACGGTTACTGGAGATGCTCATTGAAGCTGGTGTTCGCTCCGGGGAAACTTCTAATGTAACAAGCACCTTCATTTCGCCCAGTGTGCATGACAATGTTCATGGTAAAGAAAGTACCTCTGAGCTTCAAGCCGTACAACTCAACAGCAGCGCATACCCGGATGCGGATGTATCAGAACACCGCTACCAGACCATCTTAGAGGCTATACGTCAAAAGCAGCAAAAACAAAAAAGGAGTTATCTTAAGAACATTGCCATATTAGCGGTAACATTACTTATATTTTTTCAGCTTGGATTTTTCCAATGGGGACTTCGAGCGGTATTATTGATTTTGCTGGTACTGTTTGTTCACGAGGCGGGGCACTTTTTGGGAATGAAGATATTCGGCTATAGAAATATTCAAATGTTCTTTATTCCCCTCCTTGGAGCTGCGGTTTCCGGGCACAGTCAGAATGTAGCGGCATGGAAAAAAGCAACAGTATTTTTGCTTGGTCCACTGCCGGGCATATGCATCAGTGTCGTCATTTTTGGGGCATACCTTATAACCGCTCAAGAACTCTACCTTCAAATGGGAAGCATGTTTTTGATTATCAACATCATAAATCTTTTACCGATATACCCTCTTGACGGAGGTCGATTCCTTCATCAGGTGTTGTTTTCGCGCAACCGTTATCTCGAGCTGGTTATTAATATCATTACCACGGCCGTTTTATTACTGGCAGGTTTTGCGATGCAAAGCTGGTTTTTAAAAATTATCGGTTTTATCAACCTGTTCGGTATTATATTTAATTTTAAAATAGCCAGAGCCGCCGTGCAATTAAAATCAACACTGCTGAAGAGAAGCACTCAAGACAGCAAGGATGTTTCTCTGGATTCAGAAGGAGAAGAGATTCCTGAACATATCATGAAGGAGATGATAGGATGGATATATCAGAATATGCCCGCCTCCATGAGGAGTAAAGATGTAGCAGCATATGTGTTGCAACTATGGGAGCGTGTCCGAATAAAT
>CAZTKW010000049.1:7217-11928 GCA_964614315.1 uncultured Pirellulales bacterium | reverse complement strand
CATATGATACACTTTATGACCACCGAAAACAGTGCATATCACGGCCCGGCTTCAAGTCATTTAACGCTTTATATTGAGCCGGTCAACGGCAAGCTGCGCCTTGGCGCGACAGACATGCAAAACAAAGATGCACCACACGGCCTGACACAAGGTGAGCTTAGGGGCGGCTACAACGGCAAATTATATGACAGTAAAGAAGTGCTCTTTGACGATACCAAGTGGCATTGTGTTGAGGCGATGTTCAAGCTGAACAGCCTGGATATGAAGAACGACAAGCCTAATCTTGACGGTCAGATTCGAGGGTGGTTTGACGGCAAACTGGTAATCGAACATGACGATATTCTTTTCCGTACAACCGATTTTCCGAATATGAAATTCAACCAGTTTATCGCGACTCCATATTTTGGTCCCGGACTTTTGCCTCATGCACAAACGCTGTGGATTGACGAACTTGCGGTTGGGAATAAGCGTATAGGCCTGCTTAAAAAGGCGCCGTATAACCTGACGCCGAAACCTTCCGAGAAGCCGCGTATTAACGGGGCAAAGATTTTCGGCATCAGACCAAACCATCCATTTTTGTTTACCATCCCTGCCACGGGTAAACGACCTATGGTTTTTTCAGCGGAAAATCTGCCGAGGGGATTAAAATTAGACAAGGAAAAAGGACACATTACCGGTTCAGTGGATGATAAAGGCAAGTACTGTGTTACTTTGCGGGCTGAAAATGCCCTCGGGACTGCTGAACGTCAATTTAACATTGTCGTTGGCGACAGAATATGCCTGACTCCGCCGATGGGTTGGAACAGCTGGAACTGCTGGGCTGAAAAAGTATCTGCAGACAACGTGCGTGCATCGGCTGAAGCTATGGCGAAATCGGGCCTTATCAATCACGGCTGGACATATATTAATATCGACGACACATGGCAGGCAAAAAGAGGGGGGAAACTGCACGCAATTTTAGCCAATGAAAAATTCCCCGATATGCAGGGTCTTTGTGATTACGTACACTCACTCGGTCTGAAGATTGGCATATATTCCACGCCCTGGATAACTTCTTATGCTGGTCACATCGGCGGTTCCAGTGATAACAAGGAGGCCACGTGGGAAAAGATAGAAGGATGGGACAACTATACCAAGAACCATCGACACGGCAAATATAAGTTTGATACAAGCGATGCACAACAATGGGCCGAATGGGGAATTGATTATCTCAAATATGACTGGAATCCGAACGATGCCACCAGCACAAAACGAATGGCAGATGCACTGCTGGCATCCGGCAGGGACATAGTATATTCTCTTTCCAACTCGGCTCCTTTTGATGGGGCAGCCGATTGGGCCAGGCTGGCCAACTGCTGGCGCACAACCGGCGATATCAGGGACGGCTGGGAACGGGGGTATTTTGAAAAATCTGAAAAATGGGCATTCGGAATTCGTGATATCTGGGCGTCTCACAGAAAATGGGAACCATTTACCGGGCCGGGACATTGGAGCGACCCAGACATGCTTGTTGTAGGTGAGGTCGGCTGGGGCAAACTGCATCCGACAAGACTCAGCCCCGACGAGCAGTACACGCACATCAGCCTGTGGTGTCTTTGGTCGGCTCCCTTGCTGTTAGGCTGTCCTCTTGATAAGCTTGATGATTTCACTCTGAATCTTTTAACCAATGACGATGTGTTGGAAGTAAACCAGGACCCATTAGGCAAACAGGCAAGGACAGTGGCAGAGACTGAGGACGCTGAAGTTTTGGCCAAGAATATGGAAGATGGGTCCAAAGCAGTCGGGCTGTTCAACCTCGCGGTTGGAGACAATAAAGTTAAAGTGAAATGGTCGGAACTCGGCATTAAAGGGGAACAAGTCGTCCGTGATCTGTGGCGGCAGAAAGACCTCGGAACATTTGACGGCTCGTTCGAAACCAAAGTGCCTGAGCACGGCGTCGTTCTTGTTAAGATAACTCCCGCGACTATTAATAGATAAACCGAACTGTAGAAAGGAGCAAAAAAGCATTGATTCGACCGCTATAAATATGTTAAAATAAAAAGAGCATACGCGGCTGGTAATCAGTGCCCATTGCAGAAAAACAACGTTTGTCATTTCTGTACAAGCAGGGCCAGCAGGAACTCAGCTTCTCTGCCCTAGGGCTTTGTCGGAGGCTTGCTTCCAACGGGACCCGGAAGATTACGAGAATAAAACCGTGGTCGATGGGCTAAAATATAAGTGAGCAAGGAGACAAAAAGTGACCCGGCTTATGAAAATCTTCATTCTGTCGGTAATATTGATACTCTGTTCACCCAGTATGATAATGGCAGGCTATCCGGTGGGGGACTTAGATGGTAACTGCAAAGTCAATTTTGAAGACCTGTGTCTGTTCGCCGAACAATGGCTGGATGCGGGAGGATGTTCCGACTTTAATTGTGCTGACCTCGATGGTGCCAACGGTGTAAATATCTCAGACTTTGCTGTGTTAGCGGAAAACTGGTTTCTGTGTTCGTATCCTCAGGATGGTGCCGTTGTCAAAACAATTCTCAACGAAACAACTGACAACCTGCTTGAGCCGGATGCGTGGCAGCCATATCAGGATGGATACGTGATGGACGGCGAATTTTTTCTCTGCGATAACGGAACAGATGATCAGGTTCATCGAGGTGTCATACAAACAGTAACACTCAACCAAACCAACCCTCAGCCAATAGTAGCTGTAGCCTTCAGCAAAGCCGAAAACGTTGGTGGCAGTCGCAATAATGATTACTCACTTTATCTCGACATCATTTATAACGATGACACACCTTTATGGGGCCAGACCGCACAGTTCAACGTCGGCACCGGTGACTGGGAACGCCGCAAGGTCATTGTGTTTCCTGAGAAGCCTATTAAAAAGGTGTATTTCTATATGCTTCTGCGCCGCCACAGTGGCAAGGCGTGGTTTAAAGAGCCCCAACTCGCAGAACTGAGCGGCGTCCGTCTGTTTGACGGTCTGGCTGTCCTGCCGGAGAACCAAATCTGTGAAGGATTCCAGGTGCGAGATGCTGCCGCAGACTCAAACTTCGTTTGGATAGAACAAAACGCGCTCGGCCTTCAACTTGATTCCAACGTAAATAAGCAATATGGGGCCACCTTTTTCGATGTTACGCTATCAGATACAACGGGCAACGACCGTGCTGTCACTCTGCTCTACTCAGTTCCCATACACAACCAGGGCTGGCGATGGCTTCACGACCCCCGGCAGAGCATAACGGCCGAACCTGATTGCGAGTATATGAACTCAAACAGTTTTCAAGTAGGTGCCAATGGGCGATTATCTCGCTACCCCTTTGCTGCAATCGCCAACGACACGTACGGTCTTGGCCTTGGTATCGATATGGCCTACCCAGCCTTCTGCCGTATGGGCTATAACTCAAGCACTAACGAATTATTTCTCGCCTACGATATCGGCCTGACTCCCGAGAAACCTACAGCCCATTTGCGCTTTTGTCGCTTTGACTTCAACCCGCAGTGGGATTTTCGTGGGGCATTGGCGCGCTTTTATGAAATTTTCCCCGACTATTTTCTCTGTCGCACTCCAGAGCAGGGTATATGGATGCCTTTTACCAAAATCAGTACCGTTCAAGGCTGGGAGGATTTCGGCTTCAAATTCAAAGAAAGTAACAACGAAACCCAGTGGGACGATGAGCATGACATTTTGACCTTTCACTACACTGAACCGATGACCTGGTGGATGTCGATGCCGCCAGCTATGCCGCGAACATACGAAGCCGCTCTCGCCGAAGCCCAGCGCCTTGCCGATGAAGGTAACATTTACGCCAAAGCCCTTTTCACGAGCGGTTATTACAATGAAACCGGCCAGTTCATTGCCCAAATGCGGGACACACCGTGGTGTGATGGTGCCGTCTGGAGTATTAACTCAGCACCGGGGGTACAGGGCGAATTTACCGGCTTTAAGAACAAGTGGAACCCCGTTATTATCGAGCAGCTTTACGGCACTGGAGCCGTCGGTGACCTCGACGGTGAGTACATCGATTCGAGCGAAGGCTACGTAACAGCGGAACTTAATTTCCGCCGTGACCACTTTCCAATTGCCGAGACGCCGTTAACGTTCTCGCTTTACGACCGCCAGCCCGCTGTCTTTCGCGGCATCGTCGGGTTCGAGTACATCCGCGCCATATCAAACGACATCCACGGTATGCAAAAGCTGATGATGGCCAATGGAACGCCCAGCCGCCTGTGCTGGTACACCCCATTGCTGGACGTGTTAGGCACCGAGACCGATTGGAATCGCGATGGAACATGGTCGCCGATGTCCGATACCGATATGCTCTACCGCCGCGCAATGTGCAAGAGTAAGCCTTACTGTTTCCTGATGAACACTAATTTCGACGACTTCGGCTACGAGCTTGTCGAAAAATATATGAAGCGCTCGCTCGCTTACGGTATGTTCCCGGGCTTTTTCAGTCATAACGCCTCCTCGGACAAATACTTCACTCGTCCGGAGCTTTACAATCGCGACCGGCCGCTCTTTCTAAAGTACATCCCGCTCTGTAAGCTTGTCGCCGAAGCCGGCTGGGAACCGGTCACGCTTGCCACTTCAAGCGACGAAAGCGTATATGTCGAGAGATTTGGCAACCGTTACCTGACGGTCTTCAATGACAGTACTGACCCGCGTATCGTAACTATCACCATAGAAGAGGAGCCGCCAACTTCAAGCCGAGAGCTT
>CAZTKW010000049.1:0-7207 GCA_964614315.1 uncultured Pirellulales bacterium | reverse complement strand
TTGTTCATGACCAGACCGTCGAGTGGTCCAACGGCCAGACAACCCTTACCCTCGAAGGTGAGGATTTGGCGGTCATTGAGCTTTATTGAAGTGATTCTGCTGCTCAATCAGCCCGGGGCAATACCTTTTTAACTTCACTGATAAAGCTTGAGATTTCAGCAAGAGTTTTTTCTTTGTTGTTTAAGTTCCTCTCGATAAGTCCGACTATCTTTGAGCCGATTATTACACCATCAGCCCCTGCCGCCGCCACCGCCGCAGCATGTTCGGCTTTGCTGATTCCAAAACCAACACAAACAGGAATGTTCGTCAAGGTCTTCAATTTACCGACAAGTCCTTCTACCGTATCGGACAGACTGTCTCTACTGCCGGTAACGCCTAACACCGAAACAGCATAAATAAAGCCGGTAGTTTTGGATGCTATCAGCTTCATTCTTTCGATATCAGTGATTTGCGTAACCATAAAAACAGTATCAAGTCCCGCCGAGGCGGCAGGTGCTATGATTTCATCGGCATCGTCAATACTCAAATCGGCAATTAAAACACTGTTAACACCCGCCTGGTGAAAGTCGCTAAAGAACTTTTCTATCCCATACTGATAAACGAGGTTGTAATACATCAACAACCCAATTGGAATATCTTTATAAGCTTTGACTTTTTTGATAAACTCCAGTCCCTTTTGCACGTTCATTCCGGCGCCCAGCGCCCGGATATCGGCCTTTTGGATTGTAGGCCCATCAGCTATTGGGTCGGAGAATGGTACACCCAGTTCCAGGATATCAACACCTGCATCAATAGCTGTTTTTACAATCTCAAAGCTCGTATCCAAATCAGGGTCGCCGATGACAAAAAACGGTATCAAGGCCGCTCTGTTCAGTTCCGAAAAAACCTGCATATATGTTTTCATATTTTCTGTCCTGTATCCAATAAACGATAATCAATCTTTCAAAGGTCGGTGTTTTTCCACAATTGAAACGTCTTTATCCCCCCTGCCGGAAAGGTTTACGACAACCGTAGTATCCGGGGAAAGCCTGCCTCTCCGGCTCATCAGGTATGCCAGTGCGTGTGCGCTTTCCAGGGCCGGCAGTATCCCTTCGCTTTTGCTCAGCATTTCGAATGCATCAAGCACTTCGGCGTCTTCGGCGGCAACATATTCCGCCCTTCCGGTATCTTTTAGCAGACAGTGTTCCGGCCCAACAGCCGGATAATCCAGCCCAGCGCTTACCGATTCGGTGTCATAAACCTGGCCTTCATCATCCTGCAACAAGTAACTTTTAGAACCGTGCAGAATACCCACCCGGCCGGCAACCAATGTCGCCGCGTGCTTACCCTCGCTCACACTTCTGCCACCTGCTTCAACACCGATTAGCTTAACGTCCTTATCATCTACAAAACCGGAAAAGATACCTATTGCGTTACTGCCGCCGCCAACGCAGGCTACAACCATATCCGGCAATTTGCCAAGCTGGTCAAGGCACTGCTGTCGTGCTTCTTTGCCGATACAGCTTTGAAAGTGTTTTACTATAGTAGGATATGGATGAGGCCCGCATGCTGAACCGAAGAGGTAAAAGGTATCGGTCACGTGGGCTGTCCAGTATCGAAGCGCATCGTTGATGGCATCTTTAAGTGTCCCTGTGCCGCCTTCAATTGGGACCACTTCTGCACCACAGAGTTTCATCTTATGGACGTTGACACTTTGCCGCTCAATATCAGTTACACCCATAAAGATTTTTGTTTCCATACCAAATAAGGCACCTATCATTGCTGTAGCCAGGCCGTGCTGGCCTGCACCGGTTTCGGCAATGAGTTTGCTTTTTCCCATATATTTGGCTAAAAGCCCCTGGCCGAGCGTATTGTTGACCTTGTGCGCCCCGCCGTGCAGAAGGTCCTCGCGCTTAAGGTATACCTTAAAACCCACATACTCACTGAATCTTTTCGCATAATAAAGGGGGCTAGGCCTGCCAGCATAATCTTTTGAAAGCGCAGCCAAGTCAGAGATAAACCCCTCGTCCTCGTAAAAACGATAAAACGCCTGCTCCAATTCTTCCAGCACCGGCATCAGAACTTCCGGCACATAGAAGCCGCCATAATCTCCGAATCTGCCATTATATTTCATAGCTGATTTTCCTTTTCACTAAGCTCTCAAATGTCTTATATTCTTAAACAGTTTTTTCATTAATCTCTTGTCTTTTTTACCAGGCTCAGTTTCGATACCGCTGCAAACGTCAATTCCATATACTCCCAACTCGGCTGCTACCGCCGCATTATCAGGGTTTATTCCGCCAGCCAAAAAAACACGCTTTCCAATATGACCTACAATATTCCAGTCAAAGGTCAGGCCGGTTCCGCCGTACCTTTCAGGGTGGAAAGCATCTAATAATATTGCATCTGTAAAAAAATTGTCGGTTTTTTCAATGTCTTTCCTGTCTTTTACTCTCAATGCTTTCATAGTTTTGACGTTAATAGAATCCAGCGATTGACAGAACTCCGGTGTTTCGTCACCGTGCAACTGTACCCAGTTCAACTGACACGAGTATATAATTTGCTGTATGTCTTCAAGTGAGTTGTTCACAAATACACCCGCAATATCTATAAAAGCCGGCAGCTTATTTATTATCTTCGCTGCCTTTTTCGGCACAATATAACGCGGGCTTTTCGGGTAAAAATTAAATCCCAATAAGTCCGCCCCCATATCCACCGCCGCAGCAGCGTCCTTATAGTTAGTTATGCCGCAGATTTTAACCTTCACTATCAACATAATTTTAAATTTTTCGTTAGTATTTTCTTAACTTCTACTATGGGCAAAAGAAGCTATTCATCCAAAACTATCCGCTATTTGAAACCTCGATTAGCTTTTCCAGACATTCCATTGCCTTGCCATTGCTAAGTGAGGTACTTGCCAACTCAATCGCCGACTCAAAATCATCGGCCAAATTCGCAACGATTATACCTGCCGCAGCATTAAGAATGACTATGTCCTTTCGAGCTCCCTTTTCCTTTCCGGTTAAAATGTCACGTATGATTCCCGCGTTTGTTATTGCGTCACCGCTTTTAAGTTCGTCTATTGATGTGCTAGAGATACCAAAATCAGCCGGGTTCAACTCCATTAAGCTGACTTTATCATCTATCAGCTGTCGAATTTGAGTTTTCCCTAAAGTACTTATCTCATCCATGCCCTGGCCGTGAATAACCATTGCCCTTTTTGCACCCAGAATGTTAAGGGTCTCAATTATCCTATCCAGCAACGCTTCTTCTGCAACACCCATCACCTGTGCAGTTACACCGGCCGGATTGGCCAATGGACCCAAAATGTTAAAGGCCGTTCTGAAATCTAGACTCTTGCGAATCGGCTGGACAAATTTCATCGCAGGGTGAAATTTCGGTGCGAACATAAAACCAATATGTGCTTGTTTGATACACTCAGCTACAATATCCGGACCAGGAGCAATATTTACACCAAGTTCCTCCAAAACATCAGCAGAACCACATCTACTTGTAATTCCTCTATTACCGTGCTTTGCCACATAGGCGCCTGCTCCTGCTGCAACAAAAGCGGAGGCGGTGGAGATATTGAATGTTTTTACGGTTGCTCCACCTGTCCCACATGTATCAATAAGATTCTCGATATCAACTTTTACTGGTACAGCATGTTCTCGCAATGATTTAGCAAGACCGGCAATCTCAAAGGATGTTGCTCGCTTCATTCTCATTATTGCTAAAAAAGCGGAGATCTGAACATCAGAAACTCCTCCTTCAAAGACAACATCCAGAAGTGCTTTTGCCTGCTGGAAAGTCAGGTCTTTGCCGTCTAAAATGATTTCGAGATACTTTGTTATTGTTGCCATTGTCTGTTCCTTAGCTTTTGCTTTTTGCCATTGCAACTGACAGGACGTTTTCAATTATTTTACCGCCTGCAGGGGTTAAAATACTTTCCGGATGAAACTGCACACCGAATATCGGAAACTGCTTATGCTCAGCACCCATAATAATGCCCTCGAATTCAGCCGTTTGTTCCATACATCCCGGCAGTTCTATCACACAAAGACTATGATATCGTCCTGCCTGCAGCGGATTTTCGACGCCAGCAAATATTCCCTCTTGATTGTGCGTTACTCTTGAGGGCTTGCCGTGCATTGGTACCGGTGCATGTCCGATTTTACCTCCGAAATACTGCGCAATCACCTGATGGCCCAAACACACGCCAAAAATAGGCAGTTTATCCTTGAAATAATCCACCACCGAAAGTGAAACACCGGCTGTATCCGGTGTTCCCGGGCCGGGCGAAATCACAAGCAGGTCAGGAGCAAATTCATCGGCCAATTGTTTTAATTCTTCAAGGTCTGTGTCAGCTCGATAAACCCTGGCCCGACAATCTCGCTTACAGAAATCATCGACCAGATTGTATGTGAAGGAATCGAAATTATCGATAAACAAAACTTTCCTGCCTTTTGCTTCCATAAGTATCTGCCTTTATTTTGATTCCGGGTTGATAGCCCGTAAACAAGATTTTGCCTTGTGCTCAGTCTCTTCAAATTCAGTTTTTGGGACGCTGTCATGCACAATGCCTGCACCGGTGCGAATATAAGCCATGTGGTCGTTTACCTGCAGGCTTCTTATAGTGATACAACTGTCAAATTGCCCATCTACGGTCAGATAGCAAACAGCTCCGCCGTAATAACCGCGTTTTGTTTTTTCAAACAAGCGTATTATTTTCATTGCCTCTATTTTAGGAGCCCCTGTAAGTGTCCCCATATTCATTGTTGCAAGATACGCGCTCAATGCGTCGAGACCTGTTGCAAGTGTCCCTTTGACATTGCTGACCAGATGCTGCACGGAAGCATATTTTTCAGCTATCAATAGCTCCGTAACGACCCTGCTGCCGGGTTTGGCCACACGCGCTATATCATTTCTGGCCAAATCGACCAGCATTATATGCTCGGCAAGTTCTTTACGGTCCAGCTTCAGTTCAGCCTCATATCTAAAATCGGTATCGGCATCGATTTTGTCGCCGACTTTGCCCCTGGGTTTTGTGCCGGCTATGGGTCTAATCTCTACATTACGAATTTCGCCCCCGCTTACCCGCAGGTTCAACTCCGGACTGGAACCTAACAATACCGTATTTGGAGTATTGAGGAAAAACATATACGGCGAGGGATTCAAGTCTCTCAATCGCTTATAAACATCAAGCGGTTCATCGGGACATGGCACAACATTTGTCCTGCTCAGGACCACCTGGAAAATATCGCCGTCAAAAATATGCTGCTTGGCACGTTCGACCATTTTTTCGTATTCATTCTGGTTAGTATCAGTCGAAGCAGCCGGCAGCTGGACGGTAAGTTCTTGAGCTTTGGGTGTTTCAAATCTTTCTATATTGGCGTAGAAGTCAAAGCAATTCTGAGCTTCTTTAACTATAGTCTCCCTGTCGCCGTTGGTTATCATTACATTGACAACAACGTAGCCTTTATTGTTTTTGTGGTCCATTAAGAAAATGTTGTCAGCGAAGTAAAATTCATAGTCCGGATTGCCTAAGAGGTCTTCTTTACTTTTAGGAAGTTTTTCGAACTGGTCAATAAAATCGTAGCTAATGGCCCCGAACAATCCACAAGTTACACGAAACGGCTTACTGGCCATTGTGAAGGCAAATGCAACAGCACGCAGTACATCCATTTGGTTAATACTTGTCAGCCGTGTTTGTTCATCAACTGTTTTTTCGTCCTGTTTAATTTTGCCGGTAATCGTTTCAGAATCGAATTCAACCTGTTCACAAAAGCTGAATCTGTTTTTGTCGGCCAAATACTTTATCATACGTTTGCCGGTACTGCTCAAAGCCTTGATGGTAAAATTAGCTCCGGTACCGGTAAGATAAAGTGCCGGCCGTGCCGTACCAAAGCTAAGTGCGCTGGCACCCGCAAGGTATTCTCTGGACTCAAAAAAACAACAGTTATTGCTTCTGCCGTAGTCACTGAGCTTTGCAAAAAATTCTACGGGTTCGTTCATATCGATTTCTTTGACGATAGGTACGATTTGTCCGGGTTTGGCACCGTGTATTATTTGCCTGTAGTCGTCCATAATATCAGCCTTGAAATAACGTTTTTTATACTAAAACAGTCTAAAACACAAATAAAAAAGCAGCCTGTTTTTCCAACAGGCTGCCTTTTGGAAAATCTACTTAATTTTTATAGCAACTTATCGCTCGCCTGCTGGATTCTTAATCCACAGGCCACCACCAGCAACTACCGGCTTTTTTACGGTCAATTCGCCTCATAACATTAACATTAAACCAAATTTTACCACCTCTGTCAAGCACAATCTGAAAATTTAAAGCTGTTGACGCCAGTGCTGTTTGAGCTAAAGTAACCAATCGTACCAATTCTTTTATCGAAGAATTGTTGAAAAAACAACGAAGAAAGGAAGATAAGGTTATGAAGCTTGGAATTCATGCATACGCATGGTGTTCCCAATGGAGCAATGAAACACTTGGTCTGATTGATAAGGTTAAGAATCTTGGTATGGATTTTATTGAAATTCCGCTTATGTGTCTCGAGACTTTTGATTCTGCGGCAGTAAAACAACGGCTGATGAGTGTCGGGCTTGAAGCGGTAACATCGACGGTATTACTCGGTGATACGGATATTACCAGCGATGATGCCGATATTCGAGCCAAAGGAGTTGAGTATTTGAAGGCCTGTGTCCGTGCGACCAGTGATATTGGAGCAAAGAGCTTCTCCGGAGTCATTTATTCACAGCACATCAAGCCTGCCGTCGGGCGCCCAACAGAACAGGGCTGGCAGTATTCGGCTGACTGTCTTCGAAAGGTTGCCCTGTTTGCTGCTGAGCTGGGGCTGGTGATTGGGCTTGAACCGGTGAACAGGTACGAGACGTATCTGGTGAATACCTGTGAACAGGCACTGAAGCTCAAACAGATGATTTGTGAAGACAACGTCAAGATTCATCTCGATACATATCATATGAATATCGAGGAAAAGAGCTTTTATGAAGCTACCAAACTGGCCGGCAAAAACCTTATTCATTACCATTTGTGTGAAAACGACCGCGGTATTCCTGGTACCGGCCTGGTTGACTGGGACGAGATTTTCAAAGCCCTTTCAGAGATAAATTATAAGGGCTTTGCCGCTCTGGAAAGCTTCGTTGATTGTACGGACAATATGAACACCTGGGTATGGCGACAGCTTGCACCGGATGGTGAAAC
>CAZTKW010000048.1:0-12029 GCA_964614315.1 uncultured Pirellulales bacterium | reverse complement strand
TATTTGGACGGCTTTTTGGTAATATTCAATAGCTGTCTCGTATTTTTTCTCACGGAAATAGACATTGCCGAGATTCATTAAAGCGGCCGCCATATCGGGTTTGATAGACAAAACTCTTTTGTATGCTCGAATTTCATCCTCTACCATCCCCAAACCGTTGTAGCAGAGCCCCAAACCGTAATATGCCTCAGCGTAGTCGCGCTTGATTTTCAGGGCTTTTTTATAATGGACAATTGCCGTTTCGTAATGGCCCATATCGCTGTAAACTTCACCTAATTGATGGTACAAATCGGCGTTTTTGGGCTCCAGACCAATCGCTTCTTTCAAGGTTGACTGTGCCAGAGCGAACATCTGTTGGTTGCAATAGGCCTTTGCGAGATTTTTGTATGCGTCTATATAATCCGGATTCAATTTCAGTGATTGTGTATATTCACCAATAGCGTCGTTATGCCAGCCTCGCCTGGCGTATGCATTCCCAAGATTATTATGCATTTTGTCATCATTGGGATTGATTTCCAATGCTGCTCTATATTCGAATATTGCGTCGGTTACCCTGTCTTTTTTAAGGTAAATATTACCCAGATTCATGCGGGACTCGGCCAGCGATGGATTTATCTCTACGGCTCTTTCCAGTGCCACCATTGCTTGGTCGGTGTTTCCGACCTCGCTGTAGCTGTTGCCCAGGTTATTGAAAAAACAGCCTAACGTCTGCAGCTTATTGAGCTTCTTCATGTAAATACTGTCGCGGTCGACTTCCGGCGTGTTGAATTTGTCTATATAATGCTGGTCGTCAGGAGATACCCCATTGCTGGTTGTTTCAATATTAAAACTTACTCTTCCGTCGTCGTATCTTACGAAAAAGTGTTCCGGCACGACCACACCGTACAAAGGCAGGCCGAGACGCTCGCCCAGAGAAAGATAAAGAATCGAAAGACTCAGGCAGTAACCCCTCTTCTCGTCAAGAACAGAGTGCAAAAACAAGTCATTTGGATTATCCGCTTTCTCAACCGACTTGAACCCCAACTCATCGAAAAGATACTCGTTTATCACTGTAATAGCCTTACGATTCGGCCACATTCTTTTAGCTTTGAGCCTGTCTCGAATCTCAAATGCCATATTATCTAATTCTGTTATGTATCTTCTGCCGTAAACATTGTCATTCCACTGTTCTGAAATAATCAAAACGGCGGTTGCCAAATCAATTTCGTCCTCTTCCAGCCGCAGGACCTGCTCTATTGACTTTACGTACAGGCCACGGCTGTCTTCGTTAGCCAGTGGTTTGACCCGAGCAAAAGAAACCGAAGTTCCAAAAGCCAAAACACAGATTATTAGTGATAATTCTTTTTTCATAGTGTTTAGTTATATTTACTCCGAATATCTCACTATTGTTTTGATTAATTCTTATATCGGTCTTTTGAAGGTGGCATTTTATGCTAAAACTCCGATATAAGCCACAAAAATAGTGTCTATCCATTCTGTTTGCTGCGTCCTATTGGCATTAATGAGCACTATTCAAGGCGAAATATTATTCGACCGCAGCTTCAGTTTTCACCGCCACGGCGGCGGGGCGGCGCTTAAATAAGTCTATCTTTTTCCACCTGTTGCTCTTAAATCTCCATCGATTGGCTAATCCTACGGCGATAACACTCAATGTAGCGCCCAGCCACGGACCTAAAGCGCCTAGCTGAGGGAAAAACTCCGAGATTAAAAAACCTCCCAATCCTAATATCACTATTGCACCTGTTGCCGACATACCGGCCAGCCAAACTGTGTCGCCGGCGCCCCGCAGAGACCCGCTGTAAATAATACGGGCCGCATGAAAACACTGATATATGGCGGCGCAAATCAAAAGATTAACGCCGGCCTCGATGACCTTTACATCCGATGTCCAGAACTTCATAATAGGGTCTCTAAAGACAAAAAAGCAAAGTCCTATTAATCCCATGTAAGCCAGTGCAATTTTCAGACAAATGCCGGTTTGTTTAATTGCTATGTTCTTCCTGCCTGCTCCGATAGCCTTGCCTACCGCCGCTGTCAAAGCGCTTCCTATTCCTACAATCGGCATCACCGAGACGTTTGTACATGCAAACACAGCACTTGTGGCGGCCAGCGATTCTTTGCCGAATTTCCCAACCAGCCCGAACAACACCACTCCCCAAAACGCCACATTTGTCATCAACTCAAAACCGGCGGGAAGTCCAACTTTGAGTAAATCTTTCATTTTTTCAAAGTCGATTTTAGTTGTTCGTCTGCACTCGAATTTTGAGTTTATATCACCATTCAAAAACAGGGTCATTCTTATCCCTGCACCGACGAGCACACCGATAAATGTTCCCCATCCTGCTCCTGCAATTCCCATTGACGGAAAACCGAATTTGCCGAAAATCAGTACGTAATTAGCTGCTACGTTGACTACCTGCGCGCAAAGTGCTGCGTACATCGTGATTATAGGCCGATGTATACCCATAAAAAACTGGCTGGTGCACCAGATAAAAACCGAAATTACCTGAGCATAGAGCATAATCCTGAAATATACAACTTCCATACCGATAATTTCATCCGGCTGCCCCATCAACTTGAATATAAATGATGCACTCGGCCACATAACCGCTACCACAACAAGAAAATATATCAGTCCCATATATATTGCCTGCCAGCAGTAGCTCGAGCAGTCTTTTATAGCTCCTCTACCCAAACTTTGGCTCACAAATGTAGAGACGCTTACTATCACGCCTATCGCAAAGCTGCCCGGCAGGAAACTAACCATACCAGCCGGAAGAATTGCCGCCAATGCATCCGTCCCTAAGCGAGAAACCATAAATCTGTCGACGAACTGCATAATAGTGAACGATATGGTTGTTACTATCATCGGCCCAGCCAGCTTCAGCATATATTTAACTGAAGTATCATCTGTCGTTTGGTTGTGTGTAAGTAACGTTGAATTGTCAGCCATTAACGCAAACCTTATTTATCCAATCCCAACCTTGTTGTCAGCAACTCCGCCGAGATACCTGAAATCTCCATGCTTTTGACCGGATTGGTTTGGCCCGAGATTATATGAACATCTTTTCTTTTGACGCCGAGCTTTTTTGCCAGATACTTGACCAGACTCTGATTGGCTTTCCCTTTTTCCGGCGGCGCTGAAATCTTTATTTTAACCATTCCATCCAGCAATCCACAAACAGAGGTTTTACTGCTTCCCGGCACAATCTTAACCGAAAAAACCACACCCCCATCAACTTCTCGAATCACCTGATTAGCCATCTGATATTTAGCCTGAAGGTTTATCCTGGGGATTGCTTAACCCGCCTCTAACGCGTTTTTTACGCACTTAAATGCTTTCCTCTCTGAGGTTTGTGCCGATTGCCGCCTGTACATATTTTTCAATTTGCTCAGCCAACTCACCAAGCGATTCAAGCTGGAAGTCTTCATAATGACCGGCAATCAGGTCGCCATCCAGAGCCTTTTTGTAGATTCTAACTCGTATAATCGACGCTGCAGCGTTGGTTTTGCTGAAATCACTGTCTTTATGCTCAGTAAGTTCAACCCGCCAGTCTTCGCTTACAAAGACGAGGCACTTACCCGTAAAAATCGCCGTCGGAAAATAATCCCGCAATAACTTAAGAGTCTCCATTTGCCACCAAAATAAAGGAATAGTGTCAATCTGTGTCAGCCCGTCTCTAAACAATGAACCAACTCACTTGGCCCGGATTAGAAAGCGCCCCAGTCCTGTTTGCCGGGGATATAATAGGTCGGACAAATGAAACGAAACATATTTGAAATCTTGTTGGCCTTTTGAAGCTTGGCTTCGTTCTCAGCGGTCATCGCCTTTAATTTATCACCGAAAATCTCCGCAAAATACTGCTCCGCGGCTTCGTGTCTTTCCTGTTCGGTCTCAAAAAGACTTCTTATCTTGCCCAGTTCGCCGGCATCGAGCCAAATACCCCCACAGCCGGGGCACTCATCAACCTGCACTTCTTTTTTAACGCTGAAAAAGTGCCTCATCATTACAATGTTGTCACATTTTGGACAGTTAAACCTTTTTGTTCGGTCGATAACCAGGTTTTCATCTCGCTCTATTTCCAACAGAGATTCGCCTTCCGATTCATGTGGTTCATCAAACTTTTTGAGTTCGAAGTTATCGAACCAGATTCCTCCACAGCCGTTTTTGCAGATATCGACCTGGACATCTCCGGCGGTCATTTGTTGCAGTGTGTTTGAGCAGGCAGGACATTTCATAATGCATTATCCTCCAATAAAAGGTTCTTAAATTATTATTTTCAAGTTGATAATGTCTTACAAAGCAGGCGTTTTGTCAAATTATAATTTTTCGAAATCCCGAATTGTATAAGCGAGTCGGTAGTACCAGCAGTCAAACAAGACGTTGGCTGGGAAAAACGGTTACTGCTGAGGTAAAACCAACAGTTTAATATTGTTGCCCTTGGCGTAGAAAAATATATAATGGCGACAATCCGCTCAGGTTTAAGTAAATTGATGCCGGGAAATAAGTAAGAGCAAAGACAAGGAAAGGATTTGTTATGGAAATGCACTGGGTTGATATCAGTCTGTTTTTGGTGTTTTTCGGCATTGTAATTAGCGTTAGTATGTATAAAAGCCGAAAAGAGAAAACCGGGGAGGATTTCTTTTTGGCCAGCCGAGAACTGCATTGGCCATTAATCGGGCTTTCACTGATAGCGGCCAATATTTCGACAGAGCATTTCGTCGGGATGGCAGGCCAGGGTGCGGGAACTGCAGGTATGGCAATCGCCAGCTATGAGTGGATGGCGGCGATTTGCCTGGTGCTGGTGGGCATTTTTTTTCTGCCAAAATTCCTCAGAAGCGGCATATATACAATCCCGGAATATCTCGAATATCGCTACAACCCCTCCGCTCGGGCAATTATGGCCTTTTACACAATGGTGATATACGTCGGTGTTACCATATCCGCTGTAGTATATTCCGGAGGGCTGACGCTGAACACAATATTCGATATGAAACTCACACATGCAGTATGGCTGATTGGCGGGATAGCGGCACTCTATACGATATGGGGAGGATTGAAGGCGGTTGCCTGGGCTGACCTGTTTCAGGGGTCGGCTTTGATTATAGGCGGGGCAATTACTATGGTTCTGGGCTTCATTGCCGTAGGTGGCGTAGGCAGCTTCTTTGAAAGCAACTCCGATAAACTTCATATGATTCTTCCTAAGGACCATTCCGTCCTGCCGTGGACGGCGCTGGTTATTGGGCTCTGGATTCCAAACTTCTACTACTGGGGACTGAATCAGTATATCACGCAAAGAACGCTTGCCGCCAAGAGTCTCAGACAGGGGCAATTGGGTATTATTTTTGCTGCAGGGCTAAAACTCATTATTCCCTTCATTATTATCTTTCCAGGTATAATGGCGCTGCAGCTTTACAGTAGTCAACTGACCGGTGAAGGAAATACAACCGATGCGGCATATCCGCTGATGATTAGAAATCTTGTTCCTGTTGGCGTCAGGGGATTTATATTCGCAGCCATATCCGGTGCGGTTATCAGTTCGCTGGCTTCGATGCTTAACTCGGCATCGACCATCTTTACAATGGATTTGTACAAGCGCCACTGGAAAAGAGACGCCTCGGAAAAGTCACTGGTGATGACGGGACGAGTTATGACGTTTGTGTTTGTGGTTATCGGCTGTCTGATAGCGCCGCAGCTTGGCAACCCGAAGTTCATGGGAATCTTCACCTACATTCAGGAATTCCAGGGCTATATCTCGCCCGGAATCCTGGCTGCTTTTGTCTTCGGATTTATCTTTAAACGTGCACCAGGCGCAGCGGGCGTCGCCGGTTTGCTGCTTACGGTGCCTGTCTATGGCTTTTTGCAATGGCAATTCGGCGAGGTTGCGTTTTTGAATCGTATGGCGATTACTTTTGTCATCATCCTTGTGGTAATGGGCTTGATAACTTATGCCAAACCATTGGCTGAGCCGAAAGTTATGCCTGTCAGAGAAGACTTTGATATGAAGCCGGCGCCGTCGGTTGTGTGGCTGGGCGCAGCGGTGATAGCGGCGACACTGGTTCTTTATGTTATATTCTGGTAATAGCGAAAGTTTGGAGATTCGAGTCGAAATAAATGGTAAAGGACAGCTGTAAAATGGAACTGACCAATGAAGGTAAGTTAGCTGTTGATAAGATTTTACAATTAGCCGGACAAACCGGAATAGATATCGCCGGAGGCAAAGTCAGGAGAACTTCATCGAGGTTTTGCCTTGGCGTCGAGCATGGCGATTATAACGGTACCGAGCTTTTCGGCGTCGGAACCGACAGGTTCATCTGGCTGGCATACCGACCTAACAATTCCGGGCGGATAAAATTATTCAGCGGTAATTTCCCCGATGACGGTATCATTGAATTCGATATCGGGGATGTGCCTGAGGCTAAATCGCCGTCTATAGCTCACACGTGGGCGCGTTTTGCCTACGGGGTAGATTATATTTTAAGGCGGGAAGGCTTTGAGTTGAAGCATGGAATCGATGGGGTCCTTTACGGAAATATTCCCGGTGGAGGACTATCGCGGTCGGCGTCCCTCGATATTAACCTTATTCTCTCGCTGCTCGATGTCAATGGGATAGAAGTGCAGGAACAGTTCAAGATTTGCGATATGGCTCAGGCGGTGGAAAATGATTATGTAGGCTCACCCTGCGGGACACTGGACCCAGCCATGATATTTTTTGCCAGGGAGGGTATGGGAACGCATTATAATCCTAAGAAGCGTACGATAAATTATATTCCTCTGGGTAAAGGAGCGGCTGATTTTCGCATAGTTGTTCTCGATACCGGCACGGACAGGCCCGGACTGGAAAAGTCAACATACATAGTCCGAAGGACCGAATGTGAAGAATTTGTTCCGGTACTCCAAAAGGCGGGTTTTAATATCTCCTGCCTTGCTGATATTAGAGAGCAGCAGCTTTATGAGAAGATTATGGCTCAAATGCAGGGGCAGTATCCGGACCAGAGCGACCGTGTCAAATATATCTTTCATTCGCAAAAGAGGTTCTATGAGATGCTCGATGCCTGGAAGGCCGGCGACGTTGAAACCGTTGGGCGAATATTTCGCCAGGATGGTATCGGTCTAAGGGATGACTATAAAATCAGCGGCCCGGAACTGGAAACAATGTGCGATATCGCCCGCACGGTACCGGCAGTTTTGGGGGAGAGAATGTTAGGTGGCGGCGACAAAGGGGCAACAGGAGCTTTGGTGCTGGCAGACGGTGTCGATACCCTTAAAAAGGCGGTCGATGCTGCTTATCCCCGAAGCCGTCCTGAATATCGTGATAAATACGCCGTCCATATATGCAAAATCGTGGATGGTGTCAGGGTTTATGACGGTCTGCTCGGATAACAAGAGTCGGCTGGTTGCTATAAAAAGAAGTTATGCAGAAAAGATACTCAGAAAATAAGGGTGTTTTCCAAGCTGCAGTTAGTTCTAATAAACGAATATCAGGTGGATTCTATAAGCTTGGCCTAGAATTATCAGCAGCGGGGGCGGATGCTTTCGCAAAAACGCAACCGGGACAGTTCGCCGAGTTAGACCTTCGCGATACAGCAATTCCACCAATAAATTCTATCCCGGAAGAGCTGGCCGATGCTTCAAAGCGTGATATTTTGCTGCGGAGGCCCTTTAGCTTTTGTGATGTTAAAACCCAAAATGATAAAACTCTTGTTGATATTCTGTATTGTGTCCTCGGGCCGGCAACTCTGCGGATGACGACGCTGTCGGCGGGCGATTCGGTCAGTATGATTGGGCCTTTGGGTAATGGATTCAGGGTGCCAAAGAATAAAAAGACAGCTTTGCTGGTGGCCGGCGGAATGGGAACGCCGCCATTGCTGCATCTGGCAAAAGTCCTTACGGCCGATTACTCTGATATCAAAGTTATTGCTTTTGCCGGCGCAAAGACAAAGGAGAAATTACTTTTCGAAGCAGAATTAGCCGAACCTGCCGCATCTCAAATAGAGCAATACACGGCAACTGATGACGGTTCAGAGGGGATTAAAGGACTTGTTACCGACCTTTTAGAGCAATGGTTCAGCAAAGAGAAGGCTTTAGCTGCTGAAGATATGGTTATCTATAGTTGCGGCCCGGAGGTTATGCTGGCTAAAGTGGCTCAAATCGCGCAGGAGAATAAAGTTGACTGCCAGCTTAGTATGGAGCGAAGGATGGCATGCGGGATTGGGCTTTGCCAAAGCTGTGCGGTCGAATGTAAGGTGGACGGCTCGGAAGAAACGGTTTATAAACTGTGCTGCAAGGATGGGCCTGTTTTTGACAGTAAAGAAGTTGTTTTCAGCTCATAATTAGGTGTTATGAAAGAAAACGTTGATATTTCGGTTGATTTTGCAGGGCTGAAACTCAGTAATCCGGTATTTACGGCTTCAGGTACGTGCGGGTACGCCGATGAACTGGCGGATTTTATGGATATCAACAGCCTCGGTGGGTTTATTACCAAAAGTATTACCGAAAAGCCTCGAAAAGGAAATCCTACGCCCAGAATCGTTGAGACCGATTCGGGGATGCTAAATGCCATCGGGCTGGCCAATATCGGGTTGGACAAATTTGTCGAAGAGAAGCTGCCTATTCTTGAAAAATTCTCACCTGCAGTTTTTGTTAATGTGGCGGGTGAGACAATTAAGGAATATTTAGCGGTTGTTGAACGGCTGGCCGGCGAAAAGGCGATAGCCGGGTTTGAACTGAATATCAGTTGTCCCAACGTTGCTAAAGGGGGTATAAGTTTCGGGACCGACCCTGCGCAGGTGTCAAAAATTACCTCTGCGATTAAAAAAACCGCTGGAAAAAAGGTCTTGATGGTCAAATTATCGCCGGCTGTTACGGATATCAGTGTTATTGCCCGTGCGGCGGTTGATAACGGGGCTGATGCGCTTAGTATGGTAAATACTTTTACAGCGATGGTCATCGATATTGAGAAAAGCAGGGCGGTTTTGGCCAATAAAACGGGGGGATTGAGCGGGCCGGCAATAAAGCCAATAGCTGTATATTTGGTTAATAAGGTTTACAATGAGGTCACTAAAAACAGCGGCATACCGATTTTAGGATTAGGTGGAATCAGGACGGCTTCCGATGCTGTCGAATTTATTATTGTGGGAGCCACAGCTGTGGCTGTGGGTACGGCGAATTTTATCGAGCCGGACTGTGCGGTACAAATCGTCGAAGGTATAAATAACTACTGTGTACGTAAGAACATAGGAAATATTAAAGAATTGGTTGGCTCTATTAAGGAGGAATAATTATGGCTGACAGAGTAAGTCAAAAGGTTGTTTTGTTTGTGTTGGTATTGGTTATGGGCGGTTTGGTTTTTGCCGAGAAGCTTGTACTCGATGAAAGGCCGTCCGGGTCGGTCAAGTGGAAAGTCCGCTCAGAGGATCCGGAAGGGCATTATCGTCCTGCTGAGGGCTCAGTTTCCGGCGTCAATCCGCCGAATTTTATCTGGCGTATTCAGGATGGCCTGGTGTGGGAAGTCGAGTGTTCCCGTGATAAAAGCTTCAAGGAGATAGCATACCGTGCCAAAGACATAAAATACAACGTTCACTGCCCGCCGCGTGTTTTCGAACCGGGAAGGTACAGTTGGCGGTATCGTGGGAAAAATGCAAACGGTGATTATACGAACTGGAGCCAGATACGAACATTTACAATCGCAGAAAATGCTTCGGAAATGCCTATGCCCCCGCGCGAAGAACTGCTCAGCCGGATACCGAAGACGCATCCGCGATTATTTGTTCGTCCTGAGAATATGGATCATCTGCGTAAACTGGCAAAAGGACAGTTAAAGAACAATTATGACGAATTGGTTGAGAAGTGTGAAGGGATTCTGGCCGACCCGCCGCCGACGGAAGAACCGCCGACATACCCGGAAGGCATGGTAAACATGAGCGAGGAGTGGAGGAAGATTTGGTGGGGTAATCGCACTTATACAATCAAAGCGCTCGATAGTGCAGCAACATTGGCCTTTACGCGTTTGCTGGGCGGGCAGGAAAAATACGGTCTTGAAGCCAAACGTATCCTGATGGAATGTGCGAAATGGGACCCAAAGGGCAGCACAGGCTATAATTACAACGACGAGGCAGGTATGCCGTACAACTATTACTTTTCCCGCACATACACGTTTGTTAACGACCTGCTGAGCGAAAAGGAAAAACAAATCTGTCGCAAGGTTATGAAAATTCGGGGCGATGAAATGTACGCGCACCTCAATCCACGACATCTGTGGCGACCTTATGCCAGCCATTCAAACCGTGCGTGGCACTTTTTGGGCGAAATCGGTGTTGCTTTTATCGGGGAGGTCGAAGACGCCGACGACTGGGTGTGGTTTGCAATGAACGTCTTTTTCAACGTTTATCCGGTCTGGAGCGACAATGACGGCGGCTGGCATGAGGGAATGAGCTACTGGTCAAGCTACCAAAGCCGCTTTACCTGGTGGGCCGACATAATGCGTGAGGTGCTCGGTGTCAGCGCCTATGACAAGCCTTACTATTCCAAGGCGGGGTATTTTCCGATGTATTTGATGCCGCCAGGCAAGGTGGGCGGAGGTTTTGGGGACGGCGCAGCCCGCAGGACTTCTTCCGGCGTGGTACCGCTGATGAGTGTTTTGTCCGCACAGGCGGGCAACGGGCACTGGCAGTGGTGGGTCGAGCAGAACGGCGGTCCCAAGCCCACAGAGGGCTATATCGGTTTTGTCCGGGGGGCTTTGCCAAATGTTGAAACAATCCCGCCGGACAACCTGCCTAATTCGAGAGTTTTCAGGGGTATAGGACAGGCCGCCCTTAATACCAATCTGACCGATGCCGGCGAAAGCGTTCAGGTGCTTTTCAAGTCGAGTCCTTTTGGAACGCAGTCTCACAACAGCGCTGCCAATAATTCGTTCCTGCTTTGGGCATACGGACAGCGTTTGCTGATTAGAAGCGGTCATTACGACTCCTATGGAAGCGCGCACCATACCGGCTGGGTGTGGAGTACGCGTTCGGTGAATAATATTACCGTCAATGGTATTGGACAGAAAAAACGCTCTGGAGATGCTCTGGGCGAGATAGTTGCCTTCAAGACCACGCCAGCAATGGATATTGTTGTCGGGGAGGCTGGTAAATCTTATGAAAACGATATTCTCGACAGGTTCACAAGGGCTATTATTTTTGTAAAGCCAGAACTGGTGGTTGTTTATGACCGCTTGGAAGCCAAAGAACCAGCCACATACGAATACTGGCTGCACGCCATTGAGAAAATCGAGGTCGATGGTCAGCATCATATCCGTGTACAAAGCGAAGATGTGGTCTGTGACGTCGATTTTCTGGCTCCGGGGGGATTGAGTTTCAGTCAGACCGACCAGTACGACCCGAAGCCGCGTGCTCGTATGAAGCTGCTCGAATGGCATTTGACGGCGAAAACACAGGAAAAAAAGGAATCTATCGAGTTTATAACGCTTTATCGGCCGCATAGGGTTAGTGAGGAACTGCCGGATGAAGCTGGGCTGGAACAAATCGAAGGCGGTTATGTTTTGAAGGTAATGCTGTCTGATGGGCAGTTTACAGCACTTTTGCCGACTGATGATGATGCCAGGCTTGAGGCTTACGGGCTTGAAAGCAAAGGAAAGATTAAGGGGTGGCTTAAAAAGGGTGATAAGCCGGTTGAAATACTCGAACAGGATTAAATTTAATTGTGGAGTTTGGATGGTGGTTAATGTGAAGGTGTTTTATTCGGCTAAAGTTTGGCATTTGGCTGAATAGCTAAGGTCTTCTTTTACAAGGGGTTATAAAAGGACTTAAAAAGGCGTAAATATTTCAGAAGCGTTTTTAAAAAAGATATTGTTCCTGTTTGTGAAAAAGGTATAATTACATTTGGAGAACTTTTCAGGGCTGGGTAATGCCGCTTCTCCTCTCTCCCTCTGCAGCCCAGCCCTGATCCTTTATATGGGGTTGTTTTAAATATCCGTGACAAAAAAACGTACTTTTTTTAACAAAATGGCGCACTTTTTGAACAAAAA
>CAZTKW010000047.1:0-12086 GCA_964614315.1 uncultured Pirellulales bacterium | reverse complement strand
GCACGCGGGCTGGGGGCTAAATAAACGGCGTAAGCAAATTGGGGGAGAATATAAAAGATAAGGCAGCCTATTTAACTTCGCTCAGGCTTTCTGCGCTGAGGTTAGGGTTATTTGCGTCTTGTCATTTTTTGGTGATTAGTTATTATAAGGTTTTTCAGGATTTTTAGTTTTTGCAGGAGTTGATGATTAACAACAATACGCGAAATTTGATTATCACGGTTATTTTTATTTTGCTTGGGTCTTCGGCTGGTGTTCGGGGGGATGAATTGAGGGTTTTGCCAGAAACAATCGACGGCGTCAGGGCCGGTGATATGATGAAAGAATACCTCAATAACAAGGCAACGGTGCTGCTGGAGAACTGGAAAGCCGAATACGAGAAGCTAAAGACGGCTGAAGAGATATCGCGTTATCAAAAGCGCATGCGAGAGCTGTTTATCGAGTCTATAGGGGGGCTGCCTGAGCGAACAGCTTTGAATGCGGAGGTTGTCGGAGAGATTAAACGCAACGGCTACCGGATTGAAAAGGTTCTTTTTGAGAGCCAGCCGAACCACCATATAGCCGCTTTGATGTATCTGCCGGAAAGTGAGGAGTTCAAGCGGCCGTATCCAGCGGTTTTTTTCCCGTGCGGTCATTCTCCGAACGGCAAGGCATACGAGGCTTATCAGAAGGCCTGTGCGCTAATGGCACTGAACGGCCTTGCGGTTTTGACTTATGACCCCATCGGTCAGGGTGAGCGGATTTATACTTCGCAGCTATTTGAAAGTCACAGCAACTGGAATCCTGTAACCGGCCATACGATGATTGGGGTGGGAAGTATTCTGCTGGGGCGAAATGCGGCGCGGTTCGAGGTGCACAACAACATACGTGCATTAGATTATCTTCAGTCGCGCGATGATATTGATGGGGAGCGTATAGGGTGTGCGGGCAACAGCGGCGGAGGGACATCGACGGCATATCTAATGGCACTGGATGAGCGAGTGAAGGCGGCTGCGCCGAGTTGCTATTTGACGAACTGGGAGAGTCTTTTAGCCAAGAGCGGCCCTCAGGACGCCGAGCATAATATCTTCGGGCAAATATCTAACGGGATGGTTTATGCGGATTATGTTATGATGGCGGCACCGAGGGCGGTATTGATGTGCTGCTCAACGAAGGATTACTACGATATCGGCGGGGCGTGGGAGACTTTCCGGTACGGCAAGAGGCTTTACAGCCGAATGGGTTACGCCGACAACCTGAACCTGCACGAACATGACGACAGGCACGGTTACTTTCAGGCCGTTCGCGAGACGACGACGCGGTGGATGACGCGATGGCTTCGAGGAAAAGATGAGCGTGTCATCGAGCCTGAAATTGAAATACTCAGCGATGAAGAAATCGTCTGCTCACCGGGCGGTATGGTTATGAATATTAAAGGCGAGCGGTCAACTTACGATTTGAACCGTGATTATGAGAAACAGCTCGCCAGGGGGCGAAGGGAACTTTGGGCTACAAGGGGGCGGGAAGAGATGCTGGATAAAGTCCGTGAGCTTTGCGGGATACGAAGGATTGAAGAATTGGCGGAGCCGGTGATTGAGCACGTTGGCATTATAGAACGCGGCCGCTATTCGATAAAGAAACTTATCATAAAGCCCGAAAAAGGGATTTACCTTCCGGCCCTTATGTTTGTGCCTGAGGGGACATCTTCAAATGGCGCGGTTTTGTATATTAACGAAGAGGGCAAAGCCGCCGACGCCAATGAAGGCGAGGCGATTGAAAGACTGACAGCGGAAGGCAAAGTGGTTTTAGCGGTAGATATCCGCGGGACAGGGGAGACTATGCGTACCGGCAGAAGCTGGACGCTGCGGCATTTCGGCGCGAACGGGCAGGATTTTTTCAGGGCGTACCTGATGGGGAAATCTTTTGTGGGGATGCGAGCAGAAGATATATTGGTCTGCGGACGGTTTTTACAAAAAGAAAGCAACTGTAGCGTGGAGATTGTCGCCGTGGGAAATGTGGGAGTGCCGGGCCTTCACGCAGGGGTACTTGAGCCGGAATTATTTGATTCGGTAAAGCTGACCGGCAGTCTTGTGAACTGGCGGAATATTATTGAATCGGAGATATCTCAGAATCAACTTGTTAATACGGTTCACGGCGCGCTGACAGTTTATGACCTCGATGACCTTAGGGGAGTAATAGCGGAGAAAATAAGGTTTATAGAACCTGTCGATGCGCTCGGCAAGAGCGTAGATTAGTAAAGGCCGGATTATTAAAAAGGCCTCCGTGCTCAGAACCTACACCAGATTTTTGTTTGAGAGTAAAAAGCGTTTTTATTTTTGATTTCAGTAGCGAAGGGGCGAGGGTTTGGTTTATAATCTGGTTAAAGTCCGATTGAAGGAGCTGATATATGAGTGTAAGCGATGCGGCTTATCAGAAATGTATAAATCCGGGGTGCTCGGCAGAGTTCGACTGCGGGCAGGCGATGTTCAAGTGCCCGGAGTGCGGGGAACTGCTGGATGCAAGGTATAACTGGGACAAAATGGAAGTGCCGGAGAAATTAAGCGAGTTCGGGAGGCGCTGGGCGAGCAGAGATAACCGGTTGGACTTTTCGGGGGTGTGGCGGTTCAGGGAGCTACTGAACTTCTGCGGGGACGAGCATAAAGTAACCATCGGGGAGGGGCAGACCATCCTGCAGCTAAACGACAACGTCGCCAAATATGTCGATATGGCCGACGGCTGTTTGTATCTGCAGTACGAAGGATTGAACCCTTCGGGGTCATTTAAGGACAACGGTATGTCGGCGGCGTTCAGCCATGCGATGATGGTTGGGGCGAAATCGTGCGCCTGCGCATCGACGGGGAATACGTCGGCATCGGTGGCTTTATATGCACATCACTGCGGGCTGAAATGCACGGTCTTTATCGGGTCGGGGAGAATCGCCTTCGGGAAACTTAGCCAGGCGATGGACTACGGGGCGCAGACCATTCAAATACGCGGTGACTTCGACGACTGTATGCGGCAGGTGCAGGATGTTTGCACGAGGCTGGGGCTTTACCTGCTTAATTCGCTGAATCCGTTTCGGCTTGAAGGGCAGAAGACGATAATGTATCGAATCCTCGAACAGATGGGGTGGGAGGCTCCAGACTGGATTATCGTGCCGGGGGGGAACCTCGGCAATTCAAGCGCTTTCGGGAAGGCGTTCGGGGAGCTGAAAGAGCTGGGGCTGATTGAGCGGATACCGCGGCTGGCGATTATCAACGCCACCGGCGCCGATACTCTGACGGACCTGGTTAATAATAAAAAGCTGGTCTGGAACGACGGGGAGGTGAACCAGGGAGTTATCGACGAATATTATGCAGATTTGACGGCGCGGAATTTTTCGCCGCATACTTGCGCATCGGCGATAGAGATATCGCGGCCGGTAAACCTGAAAAAATGCCTGCGGGCGATTGATATCTGTAAGGGGATTGTGCTCGCGGTCAGCGACGATGAGATACGCGATGCAAAGGCGGTTATAGGCAAGTACGGATTAGGTTGTGAGCCGGCGTCGGCTGCGACTATAGCGGGATTAAAACATCTACGTGCCGACGGGACTATCGGGGCCGATGAGCGCATCGCCTGCGTGCTTACGGGACATCTTTTAAAGGACCCTGACGTGACGGTCAACTACCATAAGGAAAAGGAGGGGCAGTTCAGCAATCCGCCTATAGAGGCACCGAATGAGCTCGATGAAATAATAAAGCTGATAGAGACATAGCGGGGGATTACAAGCGGCCGTAATGGACAAGCTCTATTGCGGCGTCATTCAAATACTCCCTTGTTTTTTCGCTGCACAGAGCGTCAAGCTCAATTCTGCGGTGGTGGAGCGTTCGGACCTGGTTTATTTCCGAGCTGTCATCAACGGCTGGGTGGGTCATTACTTCTGCGGTTGCGGCTGTGTTGTATAGAGAGACAGACTTGAAAAAGTTGACATCTATTTTGCCCCTGTGGGCAATGCCGAGAAGGGCATCGGTTTTGAGAAGAGCGGAGTTTTGCAGACGGTTTACGGCGGCCATAGCGCGAATCAACTTTGCTCTTTTTCTTCCTCCTTCGCCGGGGAGCGGCCAGGGCAATTGAGTAAGATTTGCCGGCTCAAAGCAGCAGCGGACAGCTTTTATTTCAAAACGCCTTGCCAATTCGCAGACTATGGAAAAAATTGCGGGGAAGACGTGAATATGTTTGTGCGAGTCGAGGTGTGTGGGTTTTATGCCGTTGTCGATGAGCCACTGAATCTGGGCGGCAAGCTCGGTTCGTATGGCATTTCTGTTTTTGGGGCCTGTGATTGATAGAAATGAGAGCTTGGCGGGTGAACAGGCGAAACAGCCATCGGAATTCAAAAGACGTTTAACATTTTGGTCTTTTGAGAGGGGCCGGCCTTCGGTGAGGTTAAGGTGGACGCCTACGCCGAGAGTGGGTCTTTTTTTTGCTATTTTGACGGCTTTGGCGGCGGCGGGCATGTTGGCCATAATTGTCGTGCTGGTCAATACGCCTTGTTTATGGGCCTGGGCGACGGCTTTGTTGACCTGTTCAGAGAGGCCGAAATCGTCAGCATTTATTATCAGTCGCTTACTCATCTTCAGTAATGTTAAACAGCAAAGACGAACAGGTCAATTAGAAATTAAGGCTGACAGGAGAAAGCCTGCGGTTAGGGCAAGGGAGCCGACAATGTGCAGAAGTATGGTGGTTTTGTTTGCGCTGCAGCGTTGTGGGGTGGTGAGGTCTTTTTGGTTTGCATATTTCATTGCGATGATAGCTAAGGGCAGGGCAAACAAGTAGAAAATCCCCGCAAAGAACATTATGCGGTGGGTAAAAATGGCCGCCGCCGCAATGATAAAAGTTGCAATAAGCGCTATTCGATAAATCCAAATCGAGGCCTGCACGCCAAGAGAAACGACCAATGTTTTTTTGTTTACCGCGGCGTCGGCATTTAAGTCGGGGAATTCGTTGATTAAAATAACAAGGAAAATCAGGATGGCAACGATGGCGGCGGGCAAGAGGACAATGGTATCGAGCGTTCTTGTCTGGAGATAGTATGCGCCATATACGGGAAGGAGGCCGAAAAGTACGGCGATGACTGGCTCGCCGACGGCACGATAGCCGAGTTTGATTGGGGGGGCGGTATAGAAAAAGCCGCCGAGCACGCCGATAATACCGATAGCCAAAATGAAAAGGCTGCGCGTCATCAGTACGATAATCAGGCCGAGGATGGAACCGGTGGTTAGCAAAAACAATGAGGCGAGGATTATTGCTTTGGCCGAAAGAATATCGTTCTGGATGTATCGGCTTCCGCCTGAAAATGGTGTGGGGTTTGGGTTTAGCCAGTCGTTTCCCGAGATGTGGTCGAAGTAATCGTTTGCCATGTTTGCGCCGGCGTGGAGGGACATAATCGACAGGAGTGCGAGGATAAACAATACCGGTGAGAAGGCGCCGGCTGTAGCGTAACCGAGAGCGGAACCTACGAGAATCGGCGCTGCGCTTGCGGTGAGGAAGCTGGGCCTGGAGGCAAGAAAAAGAGTTAATATTTTTGGTCGAGATTCCATAATTATTTAATCCGGCGTTAATGCTGCGAAATAAGGTTTTAGAAAAAAGCATTGTAGGTTTTACCATCAAAGAGTCAATGACAAACGTATCGCGGCCGGGGGAGGACCGGGCGGCTGCGGGGTATTTAAGAATATTCGAAGTCAATAGTGTGCGGGAGTTTTTCGAGGGGACAGGCGGGGCAGAGCGGTTTTGGTTTGCAGAAATTTTTCCCGAGGCAGACCATCAGGCCGTGATATTCGTTAAAGAGCCTGGCATCAGGGGGGAGATTGGACTGGAAAAGATACTGCAACTGCTCATAGTCTGCGCCGGGTTCAATCAGGCCGTGACGGGCGGCTATTCGGGCGGTATAAGTATCGACCACGAAAATCTCTCTTTCGAAAGCGTAGAGGAGAATGGAGTCGGCGGTCTCGGGCCCTATACCATTTACAGATAAAAGCTCGGTTCGAAGTCTGTCGGTACTTAGTTTTTCGAGATTTTCCAGTCGGCCGGCATAGTTTTCAAAGAGCCATGAGAGAAAGTTTTTCAGACGTTTTGCTTTTATGTTGAAATATCCGGCTGGGCGGATAAGCTCTGCGAGAGCGGGGAGTTTTAAGCTGTGGATTTTTTCGGGTGAGAGGCAGCCAGCGGATTTTAGATTGGCTATGGCCTTTTCGACGTTGGTCCAGTTTGTGTTCTGGGTGAGTATTGCACCTGTTATTATCTCGAACGGCGTTTCGCCGGGCCACCAGTTCTGCGGGCCGAAATGCTTTAAGAGCAGTTGATAAATTTCGTTCAATTGTTCGCTTAGCATAAAGGTATTCGTAATTCCAGGAAAAACAGATGTTTTTGCCTATTGTAATTTTGGTTTAGTTAAAGTAAACTGTAAAAAAGGTAAAGATTCAAAAAGAAAGTAAAAACAAAAGTCCAACGGAATGGCGAATAAGAATAAGGACAAGACGGACCAGTTGTTCGAGTTTGCTCAGGGCTCGTATTTTGAGCGGACTAGTCGTCCTGTTTATGCAATATTTTTTCTGCTTCCATTTATCATTTTCTACGAACTGGGGACGATATTTATCAATACCGATATTCTGAACCAGTCGCAGGTGCGGGTGGTAGCGTTCGTGTGGCTGCGAATTTTTCTCGAATATCTCGGATTCGGCAGCAAGCTGTCGTGGGTGGCACCTCCTTTGGCGGTTATTATAATTCTGGTTTCGATTCAGTTGGTGTCGCGCAAACAGTGGCGATTTTTGATTTTTGATATCGGGCCGATGGCGGTTGAGTGTATTTTGCTGGCAGTTCCCCTGATTGTATTAACGCTTTTTTTAAATAGCGGCGTCAGCGGAGAAGGCGAAGTTAACCGGTTCGACAGCACAGTGACATCGATACAAACGGAGGCGGCGACGGTATGTTCGGCAGTTACGGCCGACAGTTTGGCGGCGACTGCAAAGGGCAACGGGGGAAAACTTCTGGCTAATATCGTTACCGGTATCGGGGCGGGGATTTATGAAGAGCTTATCTTTCGATTGATTCTTATAAGCGTTCTTATGATTTTGTTTCAGGATATTTTGCGAATGAGCCAAAAGCGTTCCATTATAATTGCGGTTCTTATATCGGCGGCGATGTTCAGCGCACATCATCATATAATTTTCCTCGACGGGCAGTTCGCCCCGACGGCCCCATTTAACTGGACGGAGTTTAGTTTCAGGACAATTGCAGGCGTTTATTTCGCTGCACTTTATGCAATTCGGGGTTTTGGCATTACAGCCGGCACTCACGCTTTTTACGATATTATAGCCGTTCTTATCAACGTTCGGTTCTTTCAGCAGTAAAAAACGGGCGGGGGGCAAATTTTATTAAATTTTTTTCAAAAAATCTCACATACATTACTCTTTTGTTGTTCAAAGTTTGCAAAATAATCGTCCTATAAGAGTGATAACCGTCCCTATCAGTACTGATATTATACTTGAAATGTGGCGGGCAAGTGTTGTATAATAATACTAAATCAGCGGTCAATATTTTAGGAAGCTTAGAAATGATGGAACCGCCAAAAGTTAATGTTGCAATTGAAGAATTAACCTTCCGCCTTTTCAACAGGTCTCTGCATCCGGAGCTTTTTCAGATCTATGCCAACCGGAAATTAAGAACCGAGAAATACGAGGCGCTAATCTGGATTACCGGCTGCACCCATGTTGTCAGCATCTTTTCCGGTGATATAGCGTTAAGCGAGGTCGTAAGCACTCCGGGTCAGTTGCTGCCGAAGCGAGGCCTGATCGAGCGGTTCCAGTTCCGCGGGCCGAAATCCCATAAATGCACCGTGAGCCGCGGACTAAATTATATGACCGATTTTCAAATCGAGAAAATGAGTCCTAACCTGTACCAGCAGAGCTATGTTGACCTTGAGCGGTTCGCTCGAAGCCGGGGCGTGTTTGTGAAATTCCCGAAGCAAAAAGCCGACGGTTTGCAGCCTTTCTGCTACATCGACTTCGAGGCAAGGCGAGATGAACTGCACATCCATACGTTCGCCGCTTATCCGGACCAGGTAACGATGATTAAGACACAGTCTCTGTTCGACCTGCACTAAGAGCCTATTCCCGCGTTATATAACCTGCCTACAGAATCAGTCTATCAGCTTTGATTACAAGAGTGCGGAATAAGGCAAGTCGGAAATTTTCTACTTGAGTGATTTTAGAATTTACTGATGGATAGAGTTTTCGGTAGGGGCAGGTTTATTATTGTCTGTCTATACGGAAGCTTTCAAGGAATGGCCACCAATGGTCGGGGACTTTTTCATATTTTGGGGGGCCATGCCCATGGGGCAACATAAGCAAAACGCTGTATTGGCTATTTTTATAAGAAAAAAATGCATGCCAGTCATAATAATTACCCAATATTCCTTCATAAATCATAGCGTCGTACTCAAGATACTTGTCTGGGTAGTATTCATTTGGGTCAAGCAAGGTTGTTCTTTCATCGTTCAAACTAATAACCAACCTTGATGACCAACGAGCATCGACATTAGGTTCAATAATAATTTGATCACAACTTTCATTCTCAATCGTTTTGATAGAAGAAATCCAACCATCAGGTGCAATTATTGAAAAACCCTTTGGGTGATAAAATCTGTTTTTCTCCAAAGGTGGCAGCTTAGGCTCAGGGTCTACAAGGCCAATAAGGCCAATATTACGGGAAGATATAGATGGCATTAAAAGCCCTGATATAAAAGCAGCAATCCCCACTATTATAAGTACGATTAAAAACGTTCTATTTTTAAAGGAAATCATATTCATTTATTCCGTTAATCCTGGAACCATTTTACCCTCTTGACTGTGAACAATTCTTTCAGAAAAAGTAATGTACCAAAATGGAGCAATTAAGCAAGATTTTTTTGGGACTTCTTCTGCGTCTTAATCCTCGCATTTCGCTGTTTTGTAATTCCAAATCACCTGCTACTGTCGGCATTAATTGGAGTACGGGGTGTTAGTTAAAAAATATCTGGAATTTTGGGGGGAATCAGGTTATTGTCTTTAAGATAGTTTTGCTGAGTTTTTACGAGGCTGGTTTTGAAAGGAGCAATTATGGCTGGAGCCGACAAAAGCTTTTCGAGGAGAGAATTTCTTGCGACAACAGGCGCTGCAGCGGCGGGACTTGCTTTTGCGGCAGGGTGCAGCAGTGAACAACTAAAGGCGGGGAAAAGCAAGACGGGCAAACGAAGAAACGTCATATTTATCCTAAGCGACGACCACCGATATGACTTTATGGGTTTTCTTAATAAGCCCAAGTTTCTGGAAACGCCGAATATGGACAAAATGGCGCTGGGCGGGGCATATCTTCCAAAGGCATTTGTTACGACGGCGCTTTGCTCACCCAGCCGTGCCTCGGTTTTGACCGGTCAATATTCGCATAAACACGGAGTGATCGATAATAATACCGACGTCCCGGAAGGTACGGTATTTTTCCCGCAGTACCTGCAGAAAGCGGGCTACGAGACGGCCTTTATCGGTAAGTGGCATATGGGGCGCGAAAGCAGCGACCCGCGGCCGGGATTCGATAAGTGGGTAAGCTTTCGAGGGCAGGGGGACTACTACGACCCGCTTTTGAATATCGACGGAAATGAAGGGAAGGTAAAAGGGTATGTCAGCGACCTGCTGACAGATTACGCCCTCGAATGGCTGAAACAGGAGCGGGACAAACCGTTCTTTTTGTACCTTTCACACAAGGCGGTGCACGGCTTGTTCCGGCCGGCGAAAAGACATCTTGGCAAGTACGACAACGTGCAGCTGGAATATCCGGCGAGTATGGCGGATACAGAAGAGAACTACAAGGGCAAACCGAGGTGGGTTAAAGAGCAGCGGAACAGCTGGCACGGGGTGGATTATATGTATCACGGGCAAATGGACTACGATGTGTTCTACCGGAGATACTGCGAGGCTCTGCTGGGGGTTGACGACAGTATCGGCAGGGTGCTGGATTATCTTGAGAAGGCGGGATTGGCTGAGTCGACGCTTGTTTTTTATATGGGAGACAACGGCTTTTCGTTCGGGGAGCACGGGCTGATTGATAAACGGCATATGTACGAAGAATCAATACGGGTGCCGCTGTTGGCGTATTGTCCCGGTCTAATAAAGCCGGGAACCAGACTCAAGCAAATGGTGCAGAATATCGATATCGCTCCGACGATTTTAGAAGCGGCTGGTCTGAAGGCCCCCGACTATATGAACGGGCAATCGTTTTTGCCGCTTTTGGCGGGGAAAGAAATCAAGTGGCGGGACGCGGTGTTTTATGAATATTACTGGGAGTGGAACTATCCGCAGACGCCGACGGTGCACGGGGTTCGGACGGACCGCTATAAATATATGCACTATCACGGCATCTGGGACAACGACGAACTTTACGATTTGCAGAAGGACCCGGACGAGATGTATAATCTTATAGACAGTGAGGAACATAAAGGGCTGGTGAAAAAATTAAACGGTATGGTTTTCGCATGGCTCGAAGAAACAGACGGAATGAAGATTCCCATAAGGCGGTATTCGGGATATCGCGGGGACAAGCGAAGGCCGGAAAAATAAAAGTATAGTTTTCATATAAAAAAACGGAAAGGAATAAAAATGAAACGAAAATTAACTTTGAGAGCCTTAGCAGTTGTTTTGTTATTGACAGTTCTGTCATCGACTTTGTCTGCTGCATCTACGGTTTTAATAAAAGAAGCGACTATAGTTGACGGCAGCGGCCAGGCGGCTTATAAGGGCGAGATTCTGATAGAGGGCGAGCGAATCACGCAAATCGCCAAAGCCGACACCATAAAACCAACAGCATCTGCGACTATAATAAAAGCTCCCGGGCATGTTGTCTGTCCCGGCTTTATCGACGTCCACTCTCACGATGACCTTTCGATAATCAAATACCCGGAGCAGATGCCGAAGATTATGATGGGTGTGACAACCGTAGTGGGGGGCAACTGCGGGGACGGGATGGCGCCGTTTGACGGCGATGCAACGGTTGCCTTTAAGGGGCTGGATGTGGAGGGCCTGATTGACCTTGAAGAACTTCGCTTTGCGACAATGGCTGAGTGGATGTCGCATATTGAAAAACTCCGCCCCGGAACCAATATGGGTCTTCTGATTCCTCATATGATGGTTCGTGTGGAGGTTATGGGCAGCGAACGGCGCAAGCCGACAGCGAGTGATCTCGAGAAGATGCAGGGGATAGTCAGGCAGGCGATGGCCGACGGGGCATTGGGGTTTTCGACCGGTCTGGAATATACGCCCGGGGCGTGGGCCGGGAAAAACGAGATAGTCGCCCTGCTGAAACCCGTGAAAGAGTACGGCGGGATTTATGCAACCCATATGCGGGAAGAGAAAACTAAAGTTGTTGAATCGGTGAAAGAAGCTATAACAACGGCTGGGGAGGCGGGCGTGCCGCTGGAGATATCGCATTTGAAATCGGCCAGTCCGGGGTGGGGAAAGGTCAGAGAGGCGCTTGCTTTGATAGACGAGGCTAATCGCATGGGACAGGTTGTGCATGCCGACCAGTATCCTTATACGGCTTCATCGACTTCGCTTAAGGCGTATCTTAGATGGGGCGATGTGAAAAGGTCGCCGGAGACAATTGTTATAGTTAACTCCGAGACTCATCCACAGACGGCCGGGCAAAGGCTCGATAAAATCGCAGAAGATATGGGGCTAAGCGCCGAGGCGGCGGCTGAAGCTTTACTGCCGGCCAGCGCAGTGAATTTCTGTATGGACGAGGAGGATGTGCGATTTGTTATGAGACATCCATCGGTTATGGTGATTACGGACGGACTACTCGGAGGGGCAAAACCGCATCCAAGATTGTACGGTTCATATCCGAGGGTGCTGGGAAAGTATGTCCGCGAATTGAAACTCCTGGAGCTCGAAGAAGCAGTCAGAAAAATGACCTCTCTGCCGGCAAATACTTTTAAGCTAAAAGACAGGGGAGTTTTGAGAGTAGGCGCTATCGCTGATATCGTTATCTTCGACCCTGCGAGAATCTCCGATACGGCGACGTTTGACAATCCAAAGCAATATCCG